>VXPN01000166.1:0-1328 GCA_009839535.1 Boseongicola sp. SB0662_bin_57
CGCATCACCATGATGCCCTGATGCGGTCCGTAGGTCTTGTAGGCCGAGAAGAGATAGATGTCCGCACCCATCGTTCCGACATCCGGAAACCCGTGCGGTGCATAGGAAACGCCGTCTACGCAGACGACCGCTCCGGCATCGTGCGCCATGCCTGCAATGGCAGCGACGTCGTTGATCTCGCCGACGACGTTCGAACAATGCGGAAAGCAGACAAGCGCGGCACCATCCAGAAGCGGCGCCAGCGCGCAAGGATCCAGATGTCCGGTGCCCGGGTCGACACGCCACTCCCGGATCTTGATCCCGGACGCCTCAAGCCGTCGCCATGGGCCCGAGTTGGCTTCGTGATCCTGATCGGTGACGACTATGGCCGCACCTTCGGGCAACCACGCGCGAAACGCCTGCGCCAGAACATAGGTGTTTTGGGTCGTTGACGGACCGAAGCTCAATTCATCCGCATCAACTCCGAGCATGCCGGCAAGCCGCGTTCGTGCCTCATCCATTTCCTCGCCCGCCAGCCTGCTTGCCTCGAACGGACCATAAGGCTGGACTTTCCTCTCCCGGTAGAATCGCTCGAGACGCTCCGTCACGAACCGGCAAGTCCAGGATCCGCCTGCGTTCTCGAAGAACGCCTGGCCCTGCAAGGACGGCTCGGAAAATGCCGGGAACTGTGCCCGCACGAAGTCGATGTCGAGTTCTTTCATGGACCGGGAGCAAATCCGCCGATCCGGCGCTCGTCAAGCATTGGCCTGCCGCCAGTCTTGCACGGCAGGCAGATCGTCGAACTGGCGCCGAGCAGCCGACGGGAATCTGTCCCGCATGGGCCGAGACTCCCGGAGCGTGTCCCATCCACCCGGTCCGGGGCCGGGACGGCAAGCCCGGGCAGCCGGTTTTGCGGCATGCCGTGAGCTGGAGCCCGTCACGCTGGACCTGGCAGTCAGAGGGGCCGGCCAGCGCTTCTGCATCCTGTTCCTCCCGCAGAACTCCATGCACCGGGCACGCAATGGGTTGAAACCCGCCCACGCGCGTGTATAAGCCCGCCACTCGCCGCAAGTCATGCCATCGGCGCAACCTCTCGTGGACGGGCGCGGCGACATTGCCCCTCCTTTGAAGTGCGCCTGACAGAACGGAGACGACATGCCGCTTTACGAGCATGTGATCATTGCGCGCCAGGACCTGTCCGGTGCGCAGGCAGAAGGCCTGGTCGAACACTTCGGAACGGTTCTCACGGACAACGGCGGCAAGGTCGTCGGCAACGAGTACTGGGGCGTCAAGACCATGGCCTACAGGATCAACAAGAATCGAAAGGGCCATTACGCTTTCATCAAGAC
>VXPN01000166.1:1428-2849 GCA_009839535.1 Boseongicola sp. SB0662_bin_57
CCCTTCTCCGGCGAAAACGCTCCAAGAATCGACTACAAGGACACCAAGCTCCTGCAACGCTACATGTCGGAGCGAGGCAAGATCGTGCCATCGCGAATCACCGCCGTGTCTTCGCGCAAGCAGCGTGAACTGGCCCGCGCAATCAAGCGCGCACGATTCCTTGCGCTTCTTCCCTATGCAGTGAAGTGAGGACGGAATCCAATGCAAGTCATCCTTCTTGAACGCATCGCGAAGCTCGGCCAGATGGGCGACATAGTCTCCGTCAAGGACGGCTATGCACGCAACTTCCTGCTGCCGCAGAAAAAGGCGCTCTGGGCGTCCGAAACCAACATCAAGCAGTTCGAAGAACAGAAAGTGCAGCTTGAAGCGCGGAACATCGAGACCCGCAAGGAGGCGGGCGCGCTTGCCAGCAAGCTCGACGGCAGGCAGTTCATCGTGATCCGGCAAGCCTCCGACGGCGGTTCCCTTTACGGATCGGTCACGCCACGAGATGCGATTGAGGTCGCGTCCGAGGCCGGCTTCACGCTCGACAAGCGCCAAGTGGCGATCGAGGCACCGATCAAGGAACTCGGCGTGCACAACGTGGCAGTCAGGCTTCATCCGGAAGTGGAGGTTCAGATCCAGCTGAACGTGGCCCGTTCCGAGGACGAAGCCGAACTCCAGGCCAAGGGCGTCAACATCGCCGAGCAGGCGGCCGAGGACGAAGCCAAGGCCGAACTCGAGATTGCGGAGCTCTTTGACGAGATTGGCGCCGACGAACTCGACGAACTGCAGAAAATTGGCGATCCCGGAGACGGCGAAGAGGCGGAAGCGGCGGCCGCAGAGGAGACCGAGGCGGAACCGGACGCAGCCGGCGACTCGCCTGCGGACGACGCGGCCGGACGCGAACGGGAAGCCGGGACGGAAGCGGACACCGACGGCAGCAAGGGCGCCGGAAGCTAAGGGCCTGCGTGCGAACGCTTCGGAAGGGGCGACTGCCACCGGACGCTCGCTCCCGCCCTTCCGGCACCGCCGCTCCCCGCAATTTCGGGCTGCCAGGGACCGATTGCATGGCGCGAGGCTTGAGCATAGCGTTCCGTCATGTGCGGACGGTTCGCCCTGACCCTGCCCCATGAGGCCATGGCCGACCTGTTTCATGCTGTTCCGGCGAATGATCTCCCGGACACCCCGAACTACAACATCTGCCCCTCCGACAGCATACATGCAGTTACGTCAGAAGGCGGAACCAGGCGTCTCAGGCCGCTGCGATGGGGCTTCCTTCCCCATTGGTACAAGACGCCGACCGACGGACCGCTGCTCATAAACGCCCGCGCGGAATCCATTGCCCAAAAGCCCGCCTTCAGGGAAGCATGCCGCAGTCGTCGTTGCCTCGTTCCGGCGTCCGGATTCTATGAATGGACACGCGACTCCGACAACAACCG
>VXPN01000367.1 GCA_009839535.1 Boseongicola sp. SB0662_bin_57
AAACGGAAATCCGGTCCGGATCGGGCCGCGACGTCGTACTTTAACCGCTTACGAGAAACTGAACCGGGACCTCGGCCTGGACAAGCCCATGGTGCAGCGGTACTTCATCTGGCTGGGGAACATGCTGACCGGAGATTTCGGGCGTTCCTTCTCGCTTAACCGCCCCGTCATCGACGAGGTCCTGGAACGGTTCAACGCGACGATGATCCTTGCCGGGACAAGTTTCGTGCTCTGCTCGGTCCTGGGCATCCTTGCCGGGGTCGCCTCGGCCGCTCGCCAATACGGCCTGGCCGACAAGGCCATCACCTTCGTGGTGCTGATCGGCATTTCGGTGCCGTCCTTCTTTTTGGGCATGATGATGATCCTTCTCTTCGCGGTGAACCTGCGGTGGCTTCCGGTCAGCGGCATGTACGCGATCTACGGCGGCGGCGGCCTTCCCGACCTGATCCGCCATCTGATCATGCCCGCTCTGGCACTCGCCGCCGTTGCGACCGGCGTGATCGCGCGGCTCAGCCGCTCCGCCATGCTTGAGGTGCTGCGACAGGACTACATTCGCACCGCGCGCGCCAACGGCGTGGGGGAAAGGCGTGTGATCATGGGCCACGCCCTGCGGGTCGCAATGGTGTCGATCTTGCCCGTGCTGGGCATTCAGGCAGGCTTTGTCCTCTCCGGCGCAGTCTATATCGAAATCGTCTTTCAATGGCCCGGCGTGGGGCGGATGCTGGTCGATGCAATCCTGACCCGCGACCTTCTTGTGGTTCAAGGAGGCGTTGTCTTCGTTGCCGCCTGCTACGTGCTGTTCAACATTGCGGTGGACGTGGCCCAATGCCTGCTGGACCCGAGGATCAAGACGTGAGCGCCTTTCTCGCGCTGTTGTTCCGCAACCGGCTGGCCGGCATGGGCGCGGTTGTCATCGCGGCGATCCTGCTTCTGGTCGTGACCGCGCCGCTTCTGCCGCTGCACGACCCGGACGTGACCGCTACCGCGGACCGGTTCATGCGGCCGTTTGCCGAAGGCCATCTGATGGGCACCGACCATCTCGGCCGCGACCTTCTGAGCCGCCTCCTGCACGGCACGCGCCTGTCCATTGCCGTTGGCGTCGCTGCCGCGCTGATCGCGGCCGTCATCGGCTCGGCCATCGGGATGGTTGCCGGGTATTTCGGCGGACGCACCGACAATGTTGTCATGCGCGGCGTCGACATGTTGATGGCCTTTCCGTACATCCTGCTTGCGCTGGCCATTGTCGCCGCCCTCGGCCCTGGCCTGATGAACGCGCTGATCGCCGTCGCCGCCGTCAACGTTCCCTTCTTTGCCCGAAACATCCGCGGCGTCACGGTCGGACTGGCCGGTCGCGAATTCATTGACGCAGCACGGCTTGCGGGCATGGGCCATGCCCGCATCATCCTGACCGAGCTGTTGCCGAACGTCCTGCCTGTCATCGTCATCGCGATGTCCACCACCGTCGGCTGGATGATCCTGGAAACCGCCGGCCTTTCGTTCCTAGGTCTCGGCAGTCAGCCGCCGCAGGCCGATCTCGGCTCCATGCTGGGCGAGGCGCGTTCAGCGATGATCTCGCATCCCCATACTTCCGTTGTGCCGGGGCTCATGATTTTCCTGATTGTCATGTCGATCAACCTTCTGGGCGACGGCGTGCGCGATGCGCTTGATCCGCGCCTGCGCTCCGGTGCGCTGTCCCGCCCGCGCGCCACGACGCTGGTCAGGCGGCAAGGCGACATCCCGCCGGCCACCGACGACCTCTTGGCGATTCAGGACCTGCGTACAGAGTTCCACATCGGCAAGCGCAACTATCGCGCCGTGGGCGGCGTGTCACTTGCGGTCAGGCCCGGCGAATGCCTGGGCATCATTGGCGAGTCGGGTTCAGGCAAATCGGTCACCGCGCTGTCGGTGATGGGGTTGGTTGCGTCTCCTCCCGGCGTTGTCACCGGCGGCGCGGTACGCTTTCATGGGGAGGACCTGATCGGCGCACCCTATGAGACGCTCCGCCAGAAACGTGGCGACCGGGTCGCCTATGTCTTCCAGGATCCGCTTTCCACCCTGCACCCGCTCTATCGCGTGGGGCGGCAACTGGCTGAGACGATCCGGTCGCATCACGACCTGTCGAAAGCGGAAGCGCGCGCGCGGGCCATCCAGCTATTGAATGACGTGCGAATCCCGAACGCGGAGCGCCGCGTCGACGACTACCCCCACGAAATGTCCGGCGGCATGCGCCAGCGCGTCGGCATCGCCATGGCGCTCGCCAACGAACCGGACGTCATCATCGCGGATGAACCAACCACGGCGCTGGACGTGACGGTGCAGGCACAGATCCTGAGCCTCCTGGACGACCTGCGGCGTGAACGGGGACTGGCGATAATCTTCATCACCCATGACTTCGGTGTCGTCGCACAGCTATGCGATCGGGTCGCGGTCATGTATGCGGGCGGAATCGTGGAAGAAGGGCCAACGCACGCCGTGCTGGACACGCCTGCACATCCCTACACCAAGCGCCTGATCGCCTGCGTGCCCGAACTGGGAGGCGGACGCCGCGAACTGGCCGCGATCCCGGGCCTGCCGCCGGTGCTGGACGACCTGCCGCCCGGCTGCGCCTTCGCGCCCCGCTGCAACAAGGCCGAGGAGAGCTGCCGGCAAGGCGAGATTCCACTGCAGGGTCCGGCCCTCCACGCCGTCAGGTGCCTCTTCCCCGAGAGGGCGCATTGATGCCTGCGCTTAAGGTTGAACATCTGGCCAAGACCTTCCCGCTGAAAAGGCCGCTTTTCGGCGCGGCCCCGCCCGGCGCCTATCAACGACACACACTTGACTCCGGTGTCGTTTCCATGCGATTCGCTC
>VXPN01000494.1:0-2550 GCA_009839535.1 Boseongicola sp. SB0662_bin_57
CGTTCGCTTGAGCATGGACACCGGCGACAACGGCTGGAAATTTGCGGGCCGCTTCGCCAGTTCCCTTCCGTCATATGCCGTCATCGCTGCCCGCCCCGTGCCGCCTGTCTTGTTGCCTCAGGTTTATCAGCGCATTGGATTTTGACAACGGCATTGGATCGCACTGACTCTGTCAGCAACGCCGTCCCGATGAATCAAATTTCATCTCGTCTGCGGGATCCCAGTCCAGCCCGACCTCGGCGCCTTCCTGCGGAATCGTCGAGGCGGCGTCCTGTCGAACGGTGACTTGCGTGCCGTCAGCGCATCTCACGTGCACGAGCGTCTCGGCACCGAGAGCTTCGGCGTAGACCGTGCGGGCCTTCAGATTGCCGCTGTCGGAGAGCCGGGTGTGTTCGGGCCTGACACCGATCCTTGAGTCGCCTGATCGTCCCATGATTTCCGTTGAGAGGAAATTGGTGGGCGGCGACCCGATGAAGCCTGCCACGAATTCGGTCGCCGGATTGGCGTAGACCTCCAGGGGGGCGCCGATCTGGTCTGCCATGCCGCCGTTCATCACGATCATGCGGTCGGCCATCGTCATTGCCTCGACCTGGTCGTGCGTGACGTACAGTGCCGTGACGCCCAGTTCGCGTTGAAGCGCCTTGATTTCCAGTCGCATCTGCACGCGCAGCTTGGCGTCAAGATTCGACAGCGGTTCGTCGAACAGGAAGACTGCGGGCTTGCGCACGATGGCGCGTCCCATGGCAACGCGCTGGCGCTGGCCGCCGGACAGTTCGCGGGGCTTGCGCTGAAGATAGGTCTCAAGCTGCAAGAGCCTTGCCGCCTGTTCCACGCGCTCCTCGATTTCGGCGCGCGGCGTCCTCGCGATCTTGAGCCCGTAGGCCATGTTGTCGAAGACCGACATGTGAGGATAGAGCGCGTAGTTCTGGAAGACCATGGCGATGTCACGGTCCATGGGCTCCTGGTCATTGACCCGACGCCCGCCGATCTGGACATCGCCGCTCGTGACGGTCTCGAGCCCGGCCACCATCCTGAGAAGCGTGGACTTGCCGCAGCCCGACGGCCCGACGATGACGATGAATTCCCCGTCTGCGACATTGATCGATATGCCGTGAATGACTTCCGTCATGCCGAAGGACTTCTTCACGTTGTTGAGTATGAGCGTTGCCATTTCCTTACTTCTCGCTTTCCACGAGCCCGCGAATGAAGAGTCTTTGCATCCCAACGACCACCAGAACAGGCGGCACCATGGCAAGAAGCGAAGTTGCCATGATCACGGGCCAGTCAGCGATGTCGTCTCCGGACGGGAACATCTGCTTTATGCCCATGACGATCGTGTTCATTTCTGGATCCGTGGTGATCAGAAGCGGCCAGAGATACTGGTTCCAGCCGTAGATGAAGAGGATCACGAAGAGTGCAGCGATGTTCGTGCGGCTCATCGGCAGGAGGATGTCGAAGAAGAACCGCATCGGCCTCGCCCCGTCGACGCGCGCCGCCTCGGCCAGTTCGTCCGGCACGGTCATGAAGAACTGGCGGAAGAGGAATGTGGCGGTGGCGGACGCGATCAGCGGCAGGATCAGGCCCTGATAGCTGTTCAGCATTCCAAAGTTCGCGATGACCTCATAGGTCGGCACGATCCTGACCTCGACGGGCAGCATCAGCGTCAGGAAGATCAGCCAGAAGAAGAGCCGCCGCCCCGGAAAGCGAAAGTAGACGATGGCGAAGGCGGACAGCAGGCTTATGGCGATCTTGCCTAGTGCAATCCCGACCGCCATGATCAGCGAGTTCCACAGCATCGTCGACACGGGCGCGTTGACGCCTGAGGTCAGGGCCCGGGCGTAGTTCGCGAAGAACTGATCGCCGGGCAGAAGCGGCATCGGCGGACGGACGATGTCCTGCTGTTCCACCGTCGATGCGACAAAGGCCAGCCAGATAGGGAAGAAGATGAAAGCGATGCCCACGATGAGTCCGAGGTGGGTCAGCCAAAGTCCCGCGCCGCGCCTTTCCACCATGCCATTCCGCTCGGCCATCAGTAGTGCACCCTGCGTTCGATGTACTTGAACTGGATGACCGTCAGAAGCGAGACGATTGCCAGGAGAATCACGGATTGCGCGGCGGAGGAGCCGAGATCCTGTCCGACGAATCCGTCGGCGTAGACCTTGTACACGAGGATCGTCGTGGCCTGCTGGGGCCCGCCGGAAGTGATCGTGTGGATCACGCCGAACGTTTCGAAGAAGGAGTAGATGATGTTCACGACCAGAAGGAAGAAGGTCGTCGGAGAAAGAAGCGGGAATACGATCGTTCGAAACCGCATCCAAAAGTGTGCACCGTCTATTGCTGCGGCCTCGATCACGGATCGCGGGATCGCCTGAAGCCCGGCGAGGAAGAAGAGGAAGTTGTAGCTGATCCGCCCCCAGGCGCTGGCAACCACGACAAGGCCCATCGCTTCGCCTTCGTTCAGAACATGGTTCCAGTCATATCCCAGCAAGCCGAGATACCACGTCACAACGCCAACGCGGGTGTTGAACATGAACAGCCAAAGCACCCCGG
>VXPN01000494.1:2560-2847 GCA_009839535.1 Boseongicola sp. SB0662_bin_57
GTCGGACCTACATGCGTCCCAGAATCACCCCTCCTTCTCTTCCTACCCAGCCACAGCGCCCCGGGTGGTTTACCCCACCACCCCCAAAACCACCCCCCCCCCCCCGGGGGCGACGGCGTAGGGCCAGATGAGAAGCGTTCGATATGTTCCCGACCCCCTGACGAGGCGATCCGCCAGCACGGCCAGGTAGAGTGCCACGGCCATCGACACGACGGTCACGAGGATCGAGAAGACCGCGGTCGTGACGAACGAGGCGCGGTAGTAGCGGTCCGACAGCAGGAACTCGA
>VXPN01000156.1 GCA_009839535.1 Boseongicola sp. SB0662_bin_57
AACCGCAGAGTAGCAAGGGCAAATCAAAACTGGCAACTAAATTGGGCTACACCCCGCCGCATGGCTGTCATGGACGGAGACCGAGGTCAGGAGGGCGCTCACCGGCACGCCGCAATGGCCGCGTCAAGATGGAGCTTGCTGCCTCGCCAGCTGGCCAGGAAGCCCCTTGCGTTCCTCCTGGCGTCATGGTCACAGGCGTTCGGCAGGGTCCTGTGGATTTGTGGACGAGCCCTTCGGGCCGACCCACGCTGTCGGGACGTGTGGACAAGCCGTGGACGACACCAGGGCGTCGCCCACCGCGTTGCCCGCACTCGCGAAGTCGCGATTGATGACCACGCATGCGAAGGAAGATCAAGTCGCGGCGAGTGGGCGCCCAAGGGCGCGATCAAGGTGGCGCCGCTGATTGCGATTCAGCCCGAACCGCTCTTGCTCCTTCTTCGACCGCCGAGCCGGCATCTTCCTGGGAAGCGCGGTGCAAGGGGACGCGCCCTGACGCGAGACCTACTCTTGCAGCTTGACGAGGGCGTGTCGCTTTCTGCCGGCTGACAGCTTGACTGGTGAGCTCAGTGCATCAAGGTCAAACATCCGTCCCGCGTCGGTCAGAGGCTTGTCGTCGATCCGCGCTCCGTTCTCTGCAATGAGTCGCTTGGCCTCCTTGCCGGATTTCGCAAGTCCTGAACGCAAGATGAGCTGCGCGGCGGAAATGCCGTCGCCGACGTCTTCGCGCGTCAGTTCCAGAGTGGGCAATTCGTCGCCCACGCCGCCCTTCTCAAAGACTTCCCGCGCAGTCTCTTCCGCGGCACGGGCCGCATCGGCTCCCCTGCATAGCATGGTCGTTTCATTCGCCAGCCGGATCTTCGCCTCGTTGATCTCCGAGCCGCCAAGCGCCCCGAGCCTGTCGCACTCGCCGACAGGCATATCCGTGAACATCTTCAGGAACTTCCCGACGTCTTCGTCAGGCACGTTCCGCCACCATTGCCAGAATTCGTAACTCGACATCATGTCCTCGTTCAGCCAGATGGCGCCCTCTGCGGACTTGCCCATTTTCCGGCCGTCCGCACGAGTCACGAGGGGCGTCGTGAGGCCGAAGGCATCAACGCCCTCCACACGCCGGATCAGGTCGGTGCCCGAGACGATGTTGCCCCATTGGTCCGATCCGCCCATCTGCAGCGTGCATCCGAAGCGTCGGTACAACTCGAGGAAATCGTATGATTGAAGCAGCATGTAATTGAATTCGATGAAGGAAAGCGCCTGCTCCCGGTCAAGGCGCGATTTCACGCTTTCGAACGCCAGGAGCCGGTTGATCGTGAAGTGCTTCCCGATGTCCCTCAGGAAACCGATGTATCCCAAGTCGTCAAGCCATTCCGAATTGTCCACGAGCGGCGAATCCGTGGGGCCGTCGCCGTAAGAGATGTAGCGTAGAAAGACCTTGCGAATGCCTTCGGCGTTTTCCCGAATCTTCTCGACGGGCAGCATCTTGCGCATTTCGTCCTTGCCCGACGGATCGCCAACCTTGGTCGTGCCGCCGCCCATCAGCGTGATCGGCCTGTGCCCGGTCTTCTGCATCCACCGCAGAAGCATGATTTGAACGAGGTTCCCGATATGGAGCGACGCGGCCGTCAAGTCGAAGCCGATATAGCCCGTGACGGAGCCCTTGCGCATTTGTTCGTCGAGCGCGGACAGGTCAGTGCAATCGGCGAGAAACCCGCGGGACATCACGGTGGCAAGAAATTCCGATTTGGGGTGAAAGGCCATTGGCGTTCCGTGTATTCTCGCGTCCATGCGGCAACGACTCCTATACGTGCCCCGAAGGCAACGCAAACGCCATGGCTGAAGGCGGCGCATTTTGGGTGGTTGGCACGATGTCCGGCACGTCTCTGGACGGTGTGGATGCCGCAATGGTCCTGACAGACGGGACTCGCGTTCTGGAATTCGGCCGGACGGGATATCGACCCTATTCTCCCGCCGAACGGGAGATCCTGCGTTCCGCATTGGGGCGTGAAGACGGGAACGAGATCGATGCCGCCGCGAGCCTGGTCGAAGCGGCGCATGTCGAACTCCTGTCCGGCTTCGATGAGGCGGAACTGGTCGGGTTCCATGGCCAGACGACATTCCATCTTCCAGACGTGGGGCGAACGTGCCAAATCGGAGACGGCCGGTCGCTGGCCCGTGCTCTCGGCGTGCCAGTGGTCTGGGACTTCCGTTCGGATGACATGCGGCACGGAGGGCAGGGTGCGCCACTGGTCCCATTCTATCACTTTGCACTTGCCCGAATGCTTGAAATCTCCGAACCGGTCGCCTTCCTCAACATCGGAGGCGTTGCCAACCTCACTTGGCTGGACCCAACGCGGAAAGCTCCCGAGGCTTCCGGAGCCTGTCTCGCATTTGACACGGGACCCGGCAATGCGCCGATCAATGATCTCTGCCAGGGCCGACTCAATGCGCCGCTGGATCAGGACGGTCGGTTGACGTCCGCCGGCAGCGTCGATGCGGGAATCCTGAACCGCCTCCTTGCACATCGGGAATACTTCTCAAGGACGCCTCCGAAGTCATTGGACAGAAACACGTTCTCTGATTGGCTGCCAGAAGTGGAAATGTGCTCAACCGAAGATGCTGCGGCGACCCTCGCTGCCGGTGCGGCACAGGCCATCGCGGTTGGGCTGACCCACTGCCCGAATGCGCCGACGCGTGTTCTGGTGTCTGGCGGGGGCCGCAAGAACGCCGGCCTCATGGCGCAGATAACGGAAGCACTCGATTGTCCCGTCATGCCGGTGGAAGCGGCAGGGATGGATGGCGACATGCTGGAAGCGCAGGCATTCGCCTATCTTGCGGCA
>VXPN01000155.1 GCA_009839535.1 Boseongicola sp. SB0662_bin_57
CCCCGCGCCCCCCCCCCCCCCCCCGCCGCGCCCCGCCCCCCCCCCCGCTCCCCGCTCCCCCCGCCCCCGCCCGCCCGGCTCCCCCCCCCCCCCCCCCCCCCACGTCCTGTGCAGGTCGATGGAGATGCCATCAGCCGTCAGGCGGCTGCCATGCATCCTTGCAGCCTTGCAGGAGCTCAATGCAATGTAGTCCGACGCCGAAAGTCGTGCCACGCCGACCGATCTGTCGAACATGCGAGATGCGATCACCGCACCAAGCGTCAGGATCTCCTCGTCTTCCCGGAAGACCAGCGCTGCCGGAGCATGCCCGTTCAGGGCGAGTGCCAGCAACACGCCGCTGCCGGCACAGGACCCGCGGCTCGTTGGCATGAGAACAATCTTGCCTGTGACGGACTGGCCATGAAGATCGTGGTGCGCGTCGATCACCACGCCGGTGTCCGGATCGACACCGCCCCAGAAACTCAGTCCTTCGGAACAGACGGCAATCTCGCCTTCCGCATCCGCCGGAACGACAAGGAACGCCATGTCAGCCTTCATCCGGCAATGACGCCGGACGCGGCGCGGGGGTGAAACTGCCCTGGATTGCCCCGACCGGCACACGGTGCCCGCCCTGCGGACTGCGCGTCATGCCGACTTCCGGGCAAGGCAAGCCCTTCGGGCAGGGGAGGATTCGACACCATCGTGGAAATCCCGGATCTCCTTCTGGCAAGGACAGCGCTCCTGCGGACGGGTACGGGAAGGGCAGACGACCGCCGTCCGATCGCGCGGTCCCGCAACGCCACAGCACTGCGCCGAACGCCACCAGATCGTCAAGGTCGATCTGCGCCGGGCGTTCGCAAGCCCCGACCATCGCCGCCAAGCGCGAATTCGGCGCCGTCCCGGTCGGCATGCGTGGATGGAAGAGCGCTTTCCGGCCGTTCCGAGGGGTTTCGGCCTGCTGATGCAGGGACTTCGGAGCAAGTTGACGCTCGCAGGTCCGGCGCTCTTGTTCCGTGCGTCGCCCGGCCAGGTCCCCGGCCTGTCGCGGCCATCGGGCTTCCGCATCCTCTCCAGCGTGGCAGGATGATCGCGGCGAGGGCGCACGACACGAGACCCCAAATGCCTCGTTTCCAAGTTCCGCAATCGATCCGCCTTGCTTCAAGTGAACCTGTTGTCTTGCGGGAAGCCGCGAGGCGCCATCCGACCGGCCGTCGCGCGGGATCCTTGCCAGTTGTCCAGTTCCTTGACCGTCCGGGTGCGACCCGCAGGATCAAGCCATGCAAGGCCCTTGGAGAGTTCAAAGGTTCTGGCGTCCGAAAGCCCGCCGTCCCTGTACTTCTGAAGACGCACGCCCTTGCCGCGCGACATTTCCGGAAGATCGGCAACCGGGAACAGGAGCATCTTTCGATTCCGCCCCACGACGGCAACGTGATCTCCTTCAACGACATGGCAGACGACGGCCGTCGCATCGCCCTTGACGTTGAGAACCTGCTTCCCGGCACGGGTCTGTGCCAGAACCTCGTCTTCGGGA
Source organism: Boseongicola sp. SB0662_bin_57 (assembly GCA_009839535.1). Taxonomy (GTDB): domain Bacteria; phylum Pseudomonadota; class Alphaproteobacteria; order Rhodobacterales; family Rhodobacteraceae; genus JAJEFO01. The sequence goes on from VXPN01000155.1 coordinate 1,511, forward strand.
ACCACGAAGCCGAAACCGGCGGATGACGCGACCAGGAGCCGTTGCCCGGGCCGATGGACAAGAAGGGCGACGATCTCGCATTCGTTCGGCAAGTCAACCATCAGGCGCACAGGCTCCCCCATGCCCCGACCGCCCGGCAGGTTGGCGGCGGACAGCGTGTGGAAACGACCGTTCGTGCCCAGAAGAAGCAGCCGGTCAGTCGTTTCGGCATGGAAGGCGTGAAGGGGGCCGTCGCCGTCCTTGAACTTGAATTCGCGGGAAAGATCGACATGGCCGCTCATTGCCCGGATCCAGCCCATCCTCGAACATACGACAGTGATCGGTTCACGGTCGATCATCGCCTCCAGCGGCACGTCCTCGATCTCGACCGCCTCTCCAAACCGGGTGCGGCGCTCGTCGCCGAACTTCGTCCTTGCGTCACGCAACTGGTCGGCGATGGCTTTCCATTGCCGGCCTTCGCTCTCCAGGAGATCCTCGAGATCCGCCCGCTCCTTGGTCAGTTCTTCAAACTCCTTCCGAAGCTCCAGTTCCTCGAGGCGGCGCAGCGAGCGCAGGCGCATGTTGAGAATCGCGTCAACCTGGATCTCCGACAGTTCGCCATCGCCCGGGGACGGCGACTCGTAGTCCTTCTCGGATGTCGCGCGCGCATGCTCCTTCGACCAGTCCTCGCGCATCAGGGCAGGCTTCGGGTCTTCGTCGTAGCGAATGATGTCGATGACGCGATCAAGGTTCAGGAATGCGGTCACGAAGCCCTCGAGCACCTCGAGCCGGTGGTCGATCTTGCCGACCCGGAACTTCGAGCGTCGCTGCAGCACCTCGCGACGATGGTCCAGGAACGCGCGCAGCACATCCTTGAGCGAAGCGACCTTGGGCGTCACGCCGTCGATCAGCACGTTCATGTTCATGCTGAAACGGACTTCCAGATCCGTTGTCCGGAAGGCCATGTTCATCAGGACCTCGGGATCCACGTTGCGTGATCGCGGCTCAAGGACGATCCGGATGTCGTCCGCGCTTTCGTCCCGGACATCCGCGAGAACCGGGATCTTCCTCGTCTGGATCGCCTCTGCGAGCCTTTCGATCAGGCGGCCCTTCTGGACCTGATAGGGAACTTCCGTGACCACGATCTGCCACTGCCCTCTGCCCAAGTCCTCCACATTCCAGGTTGCGCGCGTGCGGAAGCCGCCGCGCCCTGTCCTGTATGCCTCGGCAATCGCCTCGCGCGGTTCGACTATGATGCCACCAGTCGGAAAGTCCGGACCCTCCACGCAATCGATCAGCGTGTCGTCCCGCACGCGATCCGAATTCCTCGCCTTCGCC
>VXPN01000343.1 GCA_009839535.1 Boseongicola sp. SB0662_bin_57
TCTGTTCGAAATACGGGACCAGTTCGTCCGGGCCTCGCTGAGCCTTGAAGTCCATGATGGGCACGCCGCTGCCGCAGGAGGTCTGGACCATGTCGATCTCCATGTCGATCACCTGCCGCGAACCGGCAAAGCTGGGGAAAGCGGCGGCTTTCTCCGTCCAGTCGGCATCCTGGGGGTGGGTCGCACGGGCCGTGCCGTAGACGCGAAGAGTAAGGGCATCGCCCTCGAACGCACAGAACATCAACGTCATCCTGTCAGACAGGCGAAGGTGGGCGGCCGTCTCGTTGCCGCTGCCGGAGAGGTTGAGCCAGCGGATTTTGGTGTCGCTGAGAATTTTCAACGTGCCCATGCCCTTCGGCGAGAGATTCACGCGGCCCGCGGGCGCAGCGGTGGCCACGAAGAAAACCGGCTGTCTCTCGATGAAGGCTCGAAAGCTCCGGTTCAGTTTGGTCCCCATCGCCAATGTCTTTGCCCCTCAGATGTGACGAGATCATCCTAGCAACTTTCGGGCCGGGCAATACCCCTCGGTTAGGCACAACCCATCCTGCGGGGCGCTGCCGATGTTTCTCTTGATAGTATGCTGGTAGTGGCCGCGCGCCACAGTTGAGCTCATCCAGCGCAAGCCGATTGACGTCGTCAAGCGGCTTGATGGCGCTGCTTCGTTGCCTCCTGTGCACGCTTCACGACCTGCGTTGCCGCAGGCCATGCAACACTCTGTTCCGGCTGGCTGACTGGCCATTGCCAGGTGGGAGTTTCACCCACTGAACCACGTTGAGAAGCTTCCGCGTCTCCTCGCTGCACCTTCATCCCCTTCTCCAGGGCGTCGCTTGGCGCAAAGCAGTTACTGAGAGGGAACGGTTTTCGCCGCCGCCTGGTGCCGAAGGGCCGCCCCGATTTCACCGGCGTGCATTCTCCTCGGCGCGCCTCTCGACGATTTCGTCGGCTTCGCGACCGTACAACTCCTGAAAACGCGCAAAGTCGGCTTCGTACCTGCCAACACCCTGGGTCGCCGACCGGAGATTGTTGATCAGGCCTTCAAGGGATGTGCCGGGCATGAGCGCGCGAACGACATCCCAGCCCTCTGCATCGGCTTCACGATCAAATCCGAGAATCTGGCCGCGCATGGACGAGACCATTGGATTGAGGGCACCAGTAAAGACGGATGGCGCCTGGAACCGGACTTCGAAAATCGGTTCCAGCAATACAGGTTGTGCCTTGCTCAATCCTTCCGAAACTCCGCCGCGGCCAGCGATCCTGAAAGCCATGTCCGATGAATCGACCGAATGGTGCTGGCCGTCGTGCAGGTTGACCAGCACATCAATGACAGGGAATCCAAGCGGTCCTCGCGCCATGGCCTCTTCGGCGCCCAACTGAACTGCGGGAATGTAGTTCTTGGGGACCGATCCACCACGAATCGTCTCCGAAAAGGCGAAACCGTCTCCACGCTTGGCAGGTCCGACAGTCAGCTTGACGTCGGCAAACTGTCCCGCACCCCCTGACTGTTTCTTGTGACGGAAATGTATGTCGGCCTTCTGGGTGATCGTTTCCCGATAGTGGGCAACGAATGGTCCGGTGTCCGTTTCGACACCGAAGACATCGGATAGCGTCTGCTGGATTCTTCGAAGATGCTGCGATCCCTGGGTGCCAAGGATGACCTGGCCGCTTTCCTGGTCGTGAATCACGGTCAGCGAAAGGTCTTCCGCGGCAATCTGGTGCAAGGCTTCCGAAAGCTTGACGTCATCCCGGTCGTTCAACGCTGAAATCGTCCGGTTCCAGAGCGCGGGATACGCCCTGTACCATTTGGGGGAATCGATCTGACCGGTCGCGGAATAAAGGCATCCGGCATTCAACTGGTCCGACTTCACGGCCGACGCGACCCCGCCGGCATCGATAGATGCCTTTGCGGCGGGCCTCTCCCCGAACGGCTCGACCAGTCCGCCTATCGAGTTTCCGCCGACCGTTGCACCCGAACCCAATTCGTCAGCAAAGCTGCGCAGCCAGACAAGCTTGCCCACGTGCTTCCGGGTGCGGCTCATGAAGGCGAATGCAACAGCGTCGTTCAGGCGGGAACGCGTGTCACCAGGCTGGGGAGCTTCGTGGCGGAGGGCCTTCATCAACCGGCGGATGCCGTTTCCGGTCGCGGCGGATCCGAAAAAGGCCGGGACCGTCAGATTCTCGGCAAGCGTCCGGGCGCAGATCCCGTAGACCGCGCCCGTCGCGGGCGCTCGATCTTCAATGATTTCCTCAAGAAGCCAGTCGTCATGTTCCGAAAGGCTCTCGAGCAGTTCTTCACGACCCTCAGCCTGCCTGTCCCGAAGGTCATCCGGCACCTCGACGAGTTCGGACGGTTCGCCATCCCGATAGCGCCAGGCCCGGTCGGACACGAGATCGATCGCGCCGACGACACGTTCGCCATCACGAATGGGAACCTGCCTCAGGATGATCGGACGGGAAGAATAGGATTGAATGGCAGACATGATGCCGCGGGCGGAATGGCGACACTCGTCAATGCGGTTCACGAAAAAAAAGCGAGGAACGTTTCCGGTCTCGGCGAGGCGAATCCAGGGAGCGGCAAGGACAGCCTGTTCGGGATCCGGAGATGCAACGATGACGACGGCATCGGCACAGAGAATGGCATCAAGCGCAGTTTGAGCAAACTCGAGCGATCCCGGGCAGTCCAGTGCGACCCAGTCTTCGCCAAGGTAGGAAAACTCCGCGCAGCGCAGGTCGACAGGTGGTGGGGCAGGCGGTCTCTTGCCTTCGAGCATGGCCATCTGGTCTATGAGTTCGGACTTGCCAACTGCTGACGGGCCGATGACAGC
>VXPN01000391.1:0-1495 GCA_009839535.1 Boseongicola sp. SB0662_bin_57
ACCTGCTGGATCGCGATTCCCGGGAAGGCATAGAGGCATTCATCGCCAAGCGTGCCCCCGTCTGGCAACCGCTCCCGGAAGCCGCCGAGACCGACCTGAAGTGACGGATCGCGGTCACGAGCGAATGCCACGCCATGCGTGGAACATTCCCGTTGCAGCCATCCAGAGCCCCGCGTAGGTTCCCGCGACATTTCAGAACAAGAGGAACCACGACATGTCCGATCGCCCGCAAGGCTTTGATACAGTGCAGGTGCACGCAGGCAACACGCCCGACCCCGCGACCGGCGCACGCCAGATACCCATCTACCAGTCAACCGCTTTCGTGTTCCGTGATGCCGAACATGCCGCCGCCCTGTTCAACCTCCAGGAAGTGGGCTGGATCTATTCCCGTCTGACCAACCCGACCGTGGCCGCGCTGGCCGAGCGGATCACCGCGCTAGAGGGCGGTGTCGGCGGCATAGGCTGCTCTTCAGGCCATGCGGCACAGATCATGGCCCTCTTCCCGCTGATGATGCCGGGGTGCAACGTCGTGGCATCGACACGGCTCTATGGCGGAACGTACACGCAGCTCACCCAGACCATCAAGCGGTTCGGCTGGTCGGCGAAGCTGGTGGATTTCGACGACCTTGACGCCGTCAAGGCCGCCGTCGACGAGAACACGCGTGCGATATTCTGCGAGTCGATCGCCAACCCGGGCGGCTACATCACCGATCTGGACGCGATTGGCAGGCTCTCGGAAGAGGTCGGGCTGCCCCTCATCGTCGACAACACGTCGGCCTCGCCGTACCTCTGCCGCCCGATCGATTTCGGTGCGACCCTCATCGTGCACTCCACAACCAAGTACCTTACCGGCAACGGAACCGTGACAGGCGGGGCCTTGGTGGATTCGGGCAAGTTTGACTGGTCCGCGTCCGGCAAGTTCCCGTCGCTGTCAGAGCCCGAACCGGCCTATCACGGCCTCAACTTCCACGAGGCGCTCGGTCCGATGGCCTTCACGTTCCATTCGATCGCCGTCGGGCTTCGCGATCTTGGCATGACGATGAACCCGCAGGGCGCACACTACACCTTGATGGGGATTGAATCACTGTCGCTTCGCATGGAGAAGCATGTGGCGAACGCCGAAAAGGTTGCCAATTGGCTGGAAGCCGACGATCGGATCGAGAGCGTGACCTACGCAGGGCTCAAGAGCTCGCCGTACTATGATCGGGTCGAGCGCATTTGCCCCAAGGGGGCCGGCGCATTGTTCAGCTTTGCGGTCAAGGGAGGCTATGACGCCTGCGTGAAACTCGTCGATTCCGTCGAGCTGTTCAGCCATGTCGCCAACCTCGGCGACGCGCGCTCGCTGATCATCCACTCGGCTTCGACAACGCACCGCCAGTTGACCGACGAGCAGAGGGAAGCCTCGGGCGCACTGCCCAACGTTGTCCGGCTGTCGATCGGCATCGAGGATCCGGACGACATCATCGCGGACCTGGACCAGGCCCTGACCAAGGCC
>VXPN01000391.1:1595-2817 GCA_009839535.1 Boseongicola sp. SB0662_bin_57
GTCTCGAAGGTCAGGCCGTGGCCTGCATGAACCTCCAGACCGAGAGAGTGCGCAAAGGTGGCCATTTCGCGGAGACGGGCAAGCTCGGCGTCCCGTTCGCCAAAGCGACCCTCGGCATGGGCGTCGCAATAGGCGCCTGCGTGCAACTCGATCACCTGGGCCCCGATCCGGCTTGCGGCCTCGACCTGGCGCCTTTCCGCAGCGATGAAGATCGAGACACGTGAACCTGCCTCGCGCAACGGTGCAATGAAATGCGCCAGGCGGTTCTCGTCCTGCGCCACTTCGAGGCCCCCTTCGGTCGTGCGTTCCTCCCGCTTTTCCGGAACGATGCACACGGCGTGAGGCCGGTGGCGCAACGCAATGGCCTGCATCTCGTCCGTGGCCGCCATCTCGAAATTCAACGGCACGCCAAGCGCCTCGGTCAATCGCTCGATGTCATGGTCGGTGATGTGGCGCCGGTCTTCGCGGAGATGCGCGGTGATCCCGTCCGCGCCCGCCTCCTCGGCAAGCTTCGCCGCCCGAACCGGGTCAGGATAGTCGCCGCCGCGCGCATTGCGTACGGTGGCCACGTGGTCGATGTTCACTCCGAGCCGAAGGTGTTCCATGCCGGCACGTTAGGTTGCGAACCCGGCCCTGTCCATTGCCTATCTGACGATGGGCTCCAAGGCATCGTAGATCGCTTCACCGCCGCTGCCCCAAGCCACGTCAGGCAGCGAATCCGGCTTGTACCGGTGGCAGGCCAGCTGGTCCCGGGTCAGCCATAGCGTTCGGGTGACCACGCCCCCGACATCCGTCCAGTCGCCGTCGGGATCGCCCGAGACCAGATGGCAGCGGAAGTAGACATCGACCTGGTGGAACGTGCCCTCAGGATCGTGGAATTCGTTGACCAGCACGGCCGGACCGACCTCCACGGTCAGGCCCGTTTCCTCGTGGATTTCCCTGACGAGGTTGTCAGGAAGGGAACGGCCCCGTTCGACGCCGCCGCCCGGGGCGCAAATGAGATCGCTCCTTCCGTCGGGCCAGGCATTGACCATCAGCAGCCGGCCGTCCCGCAGGACGATCCCACGAACCGACAGGCGCGGCCCTTCCATCAGAGGCCCGTCGCGGGACCGAGAACACGCGTTACGTGCCCCATCTTGCGTCCGGCCCTCGTCTCCGTCTTGCCATAGAGATGAAGCCGCGCCCCGTCTTCGCGGGCGATGGCAGGAACGTCAGCCAGGTC
>VXPN01000107.1 GCA_009839535.1 Boseongicola sp. SB0662_bin_57
TTGCGGTGAACGTGCCCATGTGTCTTTCCAGTTCGAGGGGTTCGTGAATGCGCGGTTCTACGCATATTTCTGCGGCAGTCAAGAGCGGCAAACATGTTTTTGCCTTTGGTTCCAGCGCGCCAAAAGTGACGCGAAAGGGTCGGTTCACAGGCTTGACGGGAACCGCTGCCGATCCGGCCGAGGAGCGCTTCCCAGCCCTCTCGATCAGGCGCCGGCACCTCCGAAAGCGCGTGACAGAACCCGCTTCCCGGCCGCATCCGACCTTATCAGTCGCGTTCTGCCTTTTCCTCAAGGGCAAGCCATTCGGCCTCGGCGGCGGCCAGTTGCGCCTGCCTGTAGGCCAGCCCGTCGGCAACCTTCCGGAACTTCACCGGATCGCGGGCATAGAGTTCCGGATCTGACATGAACTCGCTCAACCTTGCAATCTCGGCCTCAAGCCGGGTGATGATGCCGGGAAGCTCGTTTAGGCGGTGAGATTCCGTGAAACTCAGCCCCCGCGTCTTCGCCTGCCTTGGCTCTTGCTTCTTGTGGGACATTCGCTCCTTCGTCAGCGGCGAACGGCTGGATGCATGCGTCGCCGCGCGGTTCGGGCAGGCAAAGTCCAGCCAGCCGCCCGCGTGAACCGTGATTCGGCCCATTCCCTCGAAGGCCAATGTCCTCGTCGCCACCCTTTCGACGAAATCTCGGTCATGGCTGACCAGCAGGATCGTGGCATCGCTGCCGATGAGAAGTTTCCTGAAGAGATCAAGAGTCTCCATGTCCAGGTCATTCGTGGGCTCGTCCAGCACCAGCAGGTTCGCGGGCTTCGCCATGATGTGCGCAAGCAGAAGGCGCGCCCGTTCGCCGCCAGACAGCGACCGGACCGGAGCCCGAGCCTGCGCCTCGTCAAACAGGAAATCCTTGAGGTAGGTCACGACATGCCGCGGCCGGCCGCGCACCATGACCTGATCCGATCGACCCGGCAGCCGCATCGCCTTGTCACCCGTCAAGCTTTCCCAAAGCGTCGCATCGGGATCGAGTTCGGCGCGATGCTGATCAAACACCGCAAGCTCGACATTCGTGCCGAGCTCGATTCGGCCTTCATCCGGCACAGCACGGCCAGACAGCAATTCGATCATTGCGGTCTTGCCAACGCCATTGGGACCCACCAGGGCGACCCGGTCACCACGCATCACCCGGAGCGAAAAGTCCCGGCAAATCACATTGCCGTCAAATTCCTTGGATATCCCTCGTGCCTCGATGATGCGCTTGCCCGATCTCGGCCCGGACGTCAGTTCCATCCTTGCAGCTTCCTGGCGCAGAACCTGGTTCGCACGATCGGCCCGCATCGCTTCCAGCGCCCGCACGCGACCCAGGTCCCGCCGCCGACGCGCGCTGATACCCTCGACCGCCCATTTGCTCTCGCTCAGGATCTTGCGGTCAAGCTTGTGCCGTGCCGCGTCCTCCGCCGCCCAGACCCGGTCGCGCCACTCCTCGAAACCCGCGAAGCCGCCTTCGCGCCGACGGACAACACCCCTGTCGATCCAGATTGTCGCGTGCGTGAGCGCACGAAGGAAAGCGCGGTCGTGGCTGATCACGACAAAGGCCCGTCCAGCCTCGGTCAGGTGCGCCTCAAGCCAGGCAATCGACTCGATGTCCAAGTGATTCGTTGGCTCGTCAAGCAGCAGGAGTTCTGGCGCCATTGCAATGAGCCTTGCCAGCCCGGCTTTCCGCCGCGCGCCGCCGGAAGCGGTTTCGACGGGCGTGTCGACATCGAATTTCAGCCCGTCGGCCGCCGCATCGACACGCCAATGCTCCGAGGCCTCGACACCCCGGGTCGCCAGGTCGCCAAGCGTCTCGCACCCCCGCAAGTCAGGCTCCTGCTCCATGTAGCCAACGCTGTCTCCGAACGAAAGCGCCCGCTCGCCCCCGTCGACGTCGGCCAGTCCGGCCATGACCTTGAGAAGGGTGGACTTCCCGGAGCCGTTCCGTCCGACCAGCGCCAGGCGGTCTCCCGGCTGGATGATCAGCGACAGGTCTTCAAAGAGCGGGTTGCCACCGAATGTCAGCGCGATGCCGGTCAGTTGCAGAAGCGGTGCACGTGCCATGGCGGCGGGCTATGCGGGACTCCGAAACAGGTCAAGAGTGACGGTCCGGCAGAACCGCAGCCGCGCGCAGCAGACGCGCTCGCCCGGGAGGAATGGAGTCAACCTCCAGCCCGGTGAAGACGTGAAGCGTGTTCAGGTCCCGGTCGATGACGGCGTGATCGCTGACCCAGCCTCCCATGCACAGGTAGCTTCTGAGCAGGGGCGGCATCGAGCGCAACGCCCGGTGCCGGTCCGGCTTCCGCCGAAGCCGCTGCGCGAACCTGAACACGTTTGGCGCCTTGATCCCGGGAATCCAGCGTTGCGGCGCAAGATGCCGTTCCTTCAGCATGGCGAATGCATCGGCGTAGATGCCCTCATCGATGCCGTGAAACGACGAACAGCCGAAGAGCAACTTGATTCCTTCGTGGTCAACGAACGCGGCCAGGGCGCTCCATGCGGCTCGCAGGATGCCGGGATCGCGCGCGTCCGGCGCTGTGCAGAAACGGCCCATCTCGACCATCGGCCGTCGGAATCGCGACAAGCCCTTCAGCCCGTAGTGCTGTGCCGAATAGCTTTTGCCGATTTCGGCCCCGCATCCGAGCCGCAGCAGCCGAAACGTGGCGACGACCCGGTCGCTGCCAACCTCGGTGACAAGGACCTGCCGGCAAATGTCGTCAAACGGGTCCGCGTCCAGCCCGTCAGGACGGTCCACGGCATCCCGGCACGCAATGAAGGCCCGGTACCGAA
>VXPN01000184.1 GCA_009839535.1 Boseongicola sp. SB0662_bin_57
TCATCAGCGACCGAAAGTGCTCGACTTCCTACATTCAGCGCAAGCTTGCCATCGGTTACAACAAGGCTGCGCGGTTGGTCGAGCAGATGGAGGAGAGCGGATTGGTCAGCGCTGCCAACCACGTGGGCAAGCGCGAGATCCTCGTGCCCGAACAGAGTTGATGCGGCAGATCAGGCAGGCGGCTCGACCCTTGAGAGGTCTGCACAGTGCTCGATAGCGCTGATGGGCTGGATGCCATGGTATGCGTTCAAGCGGCAGCCGGCTTCGTCGCCGGCACGGCTGGGCCACCGCCCGATTTTGATTCCGCTCACACCCGCCGAGAGGGTTGGATATGGCGCCATGACGAAAGTTCGCTGCACGTCAGGCCGTCAGCCGAGTGACCTTAACGGAATGCACCGCGCGGACAGCAGCCGGGGATTCTCGACGATCCCTCATCCTTTGGACTTGGGCGACACTGAAAGGGCTCACCCGGCACGGGAAAACGACCGCGAATTCAAAAAGGGCCGCGATGAGCCTGATCGGACGGAAGAAGTGATCCCGAACGTCAGGCTGGCGTGATCAACAGGCAACCGGCTCGGCTTGAGCAGCCTACGATGGCAGTGATCGGGATCGGGCGTGCGGACTTGTCGCATCATGCCTGGGCGCGAGGTCCCCAGAAGGCAAGATGCCGGACAGGGTGACCGCATGTGCGAATGGTGATGCATGCACGCGACACAGGAAAGTTGACGGAAAATTGCGGCGTTGGCATCTACGTCCTTGCGGTTCCGCGTCTGATGGCCGAAGCTGCTCCGGTTGCTTCGTCGGGCGAGGGCAGAGCGCATCAAGAATGCGTGTGAAGGAGTTCTTCGACGATCTGTCACTTGGTTTCGCAAAGGATATGTGCTTGTTCTCGGCCTGAACGATCATCGGAGTGATCCAGTCAGGAGGCACGATGCTGCGCCGTACGTTTCTTGCCAGCGGGATCGCCCTTGCGGCGACCCCCGTGCTTGCTGCACAAAAGCTGCCTCTGGATGCGATTTCGCGCTACATCATGGAGATCACGCGCGCGAAATGCGATTTCGTGCAGATCAACGATGACGGCACTCTGTCGACCGGGACGCTGTACGTTTCGCGCCCTGGAAGAATGCGCTTCGAATATGACGCTCCCGAAGACCTGCTGGTCATGGCAGGAGGTGGCCAGGTCGCCATTTTCGACGGCAAGTCGAACATTTCCGGTGCGGAGCGATACCCGCTGAGCAGGACGCCCTTGAACCTGATTCTGGAACGGAACGTCGATTTCGGGAACCGCAACATGGTCATAGGCCATGAGTTTGACGGCACGGCCACCATCGTGACGGCGCAGGATCCTAGGCATCCGGAGTACGGCCATTTGCAGCTCAAGTTCACGGACAACCCCGTTGAACTCCGGCAGTGGGTGGTCTTCGACGGGCAAGGATCGAAGACGACCGTCGTTCTCGGGCAATTCGAAAGACCCGACGAATTGCCGGGCTCGTTGTTCAGCATCGAGTTCGAGGAAGCCGAGCGGCGCGGCAACTAGCCCGACTTCCGCAACTCGCGGGCCACGAGGCCGGTATCCCTTCGCTTTCCAGCATCCGATCCCCAAAGGTCGGCACCACACGGCGGCCGACGTGTAGCAGGTGGCACGTCGTCACGAAGAGAGTCGCGGCGTTTTGTGCCGACAGGGTCATGCCGAGCTGGTGCAGCGGAAGCTCGTGCTCCTTCCTTGGCTGAATGTAGCTCCGCCGGGCCTGGCGCAGCCGTTCACGGCGCAGGCTGAACGAGAATCCGTGCGCAGAGAGTTCCTCCTCGGACTTTGGCACGCGGATGTCGACCAGGCATCACGCACGGCGAACCTCATCCATGGCGGTGCCGAGATTGACCATCAGTTGGTCCCGGCCCATGGACTGGCGTTGCAGCTCGCCGAGATTCGGGACCTGACGCGGGTCGACCCGGCCGCCGCGCACGCGGCAATCCTCCACCGCGCTCCAGCAGCGGAGTTGCTTGCCGTCCTTGAATCGCTTCTGCAGCGCACGAAATTGACCGGAGACTCCGCCGCCGCGATCCCCAGATCAAGGGGCAGGTCGGCACACCACGCGACTTCTGGGGTCGGACCCTTGAAAGCAAGGCGCATCCCGCGCCGAAACCCGCCAAATCAGTCAAGACGCACGCCGAGTTGCTGAAGTCGGGGGTAACTTCGCGAACGGTCCCTCCAATCACTTGATCATGACGCAGCCAGCCAACCCATGCCGCGCTGACGCGCATCGCGGCCTCCGAAAGCAGCGAACTTCCGTGCGCGCGAACACGAGCCCGTCAGCCTAAGCGGTGCATTCCGTCACCTTCATGCCCTTTCGAACCCTCGTGCGACTTCGTAGTCCGTCACCACGCGGTTGAACTCCTCGACTTCCCATTCGGCGGCATGCGCATAGTGGGTGACCACGTCGTCTCCCATGGCCTCGCGCAGCATCCTTGATGAAACAAGCGCATCGCGCGCGTCGCGTAGAGTGCTTGGAATCTGGCCATGTCCGTCGCTGGAATAGGCATCTCCAACAAAGGGATCGGGCAGATCCAGGTCCTCGTCTATCCCCTTCAGGCCGGCCGCCAGCATCGCGGCAAGTGCGAGATAGGGATTCATGTCCGCTCCCGGTGTACGGCATTCTACGCGGATGGCTGGCGTTCCGTCCCCGCAAAGCCGAAATGCCGCAGTACGGTTGTCCACCGACCACACTGCACGCGTGGGAGCGAAGCTCCCCTTTGCGAATCGCTTGTAGCTGTTGACGTAGGGCGCGAGGAAGTAAGTGCAGTCGTCAGCGTA
>VXPN01000043.1 GCA_009839535.1 Boseongicola sp. SB0662_bin_57
GCGACCTCGGCCCACACCTGCACCGGCGACGGCGGCGGCATGGCGGCGCGGGCCGGGCTGCCGCTGCAGGACATGGAATTCGTGCAGTTCCACCCGACCGGGATCTACGGCTCCGGCTGCCTCATAACCGAAGGCGCCCGAGGCGAGGGCGGCTATCTCACCAATTCCGAGGGCGAGCGGTTCATGGAGCGCTACGCGCCCACCTACAAGGACCTTGCCAGCCGTGACGTCGTGAGCCGGTGCATGACCATGGAGATCCGCGAGGGACGCGGCGTCGGCGCGGAAAAGGATCACATCCACCTTCACCTGAACCACCTGCCGCCGGAGACGCTTGCGGAACGGCTTCCAGGCATCTCGGAGTCGGCGCGCATCTTCGCGGGCGTGGACCTGACGCGCGAGCCGATCCCGGTCCTGCCGACCGTGCACTACAACATGGGCGGCGTGCCGACGAACTACTGGGGGGAGGTGCTGAACCCGTCGTCGGACGACCCGGACCGCGTCGCACCGGGCATCATGGCCGTCGGCGAGGCGGGCTGTGCAAGCGTCCACGGGGCGAACCGGCTCGGCTCGAATTCGCTGATCGACCTCGTGGTCTTCGGGCGCGCCGCCGCGATCCGCGCTGGCGAGGTCGTGGATCGCACTGGCGGCAATCCTGCACTGAACATGGCGTCGGTCGACGCCGCTCTTGACCGGTTCGACCGGTTCCGGCATGCCGACGGCGCCGTTCCGACGGCGGAGCTCCGGCTCGAGATGCAAAGAACGATGCAGTCCGACGCGGCGGTCTTCCGCACCAGCAAGATCCTTTCCGAAGGCGTGGAGAACATGAAACGGGTCGCGTCCAGGATGGACGACATCCAGGTCACCGACCGGTCCCTCGTCTGGAACTCGGACCTGATGGAGACCCTGGAGCTTGACAACCTGATGGCGAACGCGCTCGCCACGATCGTCAGTGCCGAGGCGCGGAAGGAAAGCCGCGGCGCGCATGCGCACGAAGACTACCCGGAACGCGACGACGACGAGTGGCGCAAGCACACGCTGGCCTGGGTCGAGGACGGCGTGAGGCTGGACTACTGTCCCGTTCGGCTGGATCCGTTGACGGCCGAGGCAGACGGAGGGATCGAACTCAAGAAGATTGCGCCGAAGGCGCGGGTCTATTGACGGCCTGCGGCATCTCCTGGCGGGACGATCCGGACTTCGTGTTGTTCTCGGGCCGGGCGGCGACTCGTCTTCGGGCCATCGGGATTGCCGTCCTGGCAGCGCTTCCGGCAGCCTGCGGCCCGATCTCGCCAGAGCTGGCGGCACGCCAGTGCGAGGAGCGCGCGCGGGTGGCCGACGGCCCCACCGGATCCGTCGGGGTCGGGTTCAACGACCGTGGCGAGACCAGCGCCAAGCTGTCGATCACCATCGGGAGCGACTACATCAGGGGTCTTGATCCCCACGAGGTGTATGACAGCTGCGTTCGGCGGAAGACCGGCCAGGCGCCGATACGGTCCCTGGACCTCGGGGCATGAGCCGGTGAAGACGATGTGTCATTCGATCATCACGGAACGGGTGCAGGGTGCCGCGAGAGACGCATCGCTGGCACCGGCAAGGAGGCGCGTTCTGCGCGTCCGGGTGAACTGCAAGGAAGGGTTCGTCACATGGTTCAACTGACTCTGCCCAGGAACTCCAGGATTCGTGCCGGCAAGACCTGGCCGAAGCCGGAAGGGGCCAGGAACGCCCGCAAGGTGCGAATCTATCGCTGGAACCCGGATGACGGCGAAAACCCGCGCGTGGACACCTACCACGTGGACATGGACAGCTGCGGGCCGATGGTTCTCGACGTCCTCATCAAGATCAAGAGCGAGATCGACCCGACGCTGACCTTCCGGCGTTCGTGCCGTGAGGGGGTCTGCGGGTCCTGCGCCATGAACGTGGACGGGATCAACACGCTCGCCTGCACCTACGGCCATGACGAGATCAAGGGCGACATCAGGATCTATCCGCTGCCGCACATGCCGGTGGTCAAGGATCTCGTTCCCGACCTGAGTCACTTCTACGCCCAGCACGCGTCGATCATGCCGTGGCTCGAGACCACGACGAACCGGCCCGGGAAGGAATGGAAGCAGTCGATCAAGGATCGCCGCAAGCTCGACGGCCTCTACGAGTGCGTGATGTGCGCGTGCTGTTCCACGTCCTGTCCGAGCTACTGGTGGAACGGTGACCGCTATCTCGGTCCGGCGGCGCTCCTGCATGCCTATCGCTGGCTTGTCGACAGCCGCGACGAAGCGACCGGCGAGCGGCTGGACGACCTCGAGGATCCGTTCAAGCTCTACCGCTGCCACACGATCATGAACTGCGCCAAGACCTGCCCGAAGAACCTCAACCCGGCGAAGGCGATCGCCGAGATCAAGAAGATGATGGTCGAACGCATCGTGTAGTTGCGACCGCCCGCTCCCTGGGGCAGGGTCCGCGAAAGGGGAGGCGCACGATGACGGTTTCATTGCTGGTCGGCACCACGAAGGGCCTGTTCCTGGTCACGTCCGAGGACCGCGCGGAGTGGTCGGTGGATGGCCCGCACTGCAATCTCTGGCCGATCAACCACGCGATCGGGAATCCCGGGACGGGCGTGATATGGGCCGCAGGCGGCGGCGACTGGGAAGGCGCCGGCGTCTGGCGCTCGGAAGATCGCGGCGCGTCCTGGACACTGTCGAATCTGGCGCACGGGCAGAGCGAGGCGTTCTTTGCCGAGAACGAGGAGGTGGCGAAGCTGTTCGACTGGAAGCCTTCGCCGCCGGCGCCGTTCACGGGAGAGAT
>VXPN01000169.1 GCA_009839535.1 Boseongicola sp. SB0662_bin_57
GCCCCTCGAAAAGCCGTTGCGGCTCAGTCCGTTACGGACTACGCAAACGCCTCATAATTCCCGAAAATCGACCAGGCGATCCTCAACGCTGACTTGCGCGAAGAAGTAGTCGACGTCGGCCCATTCGTCCTCCGAGGGCGACAACATCGCCACCTTTGTCGTCACCGCAGTCCCGCCGCCGATCCCGTCAATGTTGATCGGATGCCCTGAGCCCACCATCGCAACGAGCACCGACGCGAGCCGATCCGTGTCGTCGGGCAACTGGTCGCGCTTGAGATAGGGTCCGCGCGAAGTGCCTCCTCGCATGAACAGGAAGGGAATGCCCGTCTGTGTCATGTTTCGCCACCTGGGTTGCTCGATTCAAAATGCATGCTGAGGGGAAACCTGCCAAGGGAGCCGCTCAAGCCAAGACTCAGGAATCGCGACTTGCAGGACGTGGTCAGCAACGGCGGTCATGCCCGGTTCGGCCATCCGGCGAAGCAAGGTCGGAGGACCGCCCCGCATCCGAACAAGCACATCAAGACCGGCACGATCATGCGCGCCCGGAGGCAGGCGGAATGGATGCGCAATCAAGAACAACGCGCGATGAAGACTGAAACTGCAGCGACGGAGGTTCTTTGCGACATCATGTAAGCGGCCAAGGCAGATCTACGAACGACTGCAGAAGCCCCGGCGGGAAGTCCCGGTTCAGCAGCCAGGCCATGAAGCACATGAAGACGATTCCCGCGCCGGTGTAGGCAGCCGCGAATCCCGCCGGCCGACCCGCGCGATAGTGGATGAACGCGAACAGGAAGAGGGCCAGGGCAAGGATGAAGCCCAGGAGCGCGGTCAGGATCAGGAGTCCCGCGAACCAGGCCAGCGTTGCCCACAGGCCATGCACGTCTTCCCGGTCTCCGCCCGCATCCCGGTCCGCGAACAATGCATGGGACTCGGGGCGGACAATCATCTGAACCAGCAGAATCAGGGCGCCTGCGATTGCGACGCCCGAAACGAAACGCGGGAAGACCCGATCGGCCGCAGCATAGTCCGGTATCAACGACGCGTCGACAAACGAGACCACGAGATATGCCAGCACCGCCAGCAGGAAGATCATCGGCGCCATCTTCCGCCCGGACTTCACGGCGCCCTCGGCCATGATGGTCTTCGCCTGCCTCAGCCCGACAACGACCGAGATCAGCGTGATGACGATGAGCACGATGACGATCGGCGAGAAGATGTAGTCGATGCCCTCGGCAAATCCCTTCCGGAACCTGGACTGCGCGATCTGAACGGCCTGGTTGGCATAGGTCTCGGCTGGATTGGACAGGACGAACCCGATCAGGAATGCCGGGCGCGACCAGTCAAAGCGGCGCATCATGATGCCCAGGAACCCGATCACGAAGAGCGCCACGAGGTCCATCAGGTCCTGGCCCGACTGGAAGGCCGCGAAGGCGATGATCATGAACAGGAACGGGGCCAGCAGGCTGAAGGGAATCGTCGTCAGCCGCGCAATTCCGCCAGAGGCGCCGATGCAGATCAGCGTCCCGACGACGTTGGCCAGCGCAAGAAGCCAGACGATCGCGTAGGTGATGTCGAGATTGTTCTTCAGCATCGAGGGCCCGACCTCGATGTTTCCGGATCCCAGCAGAGCGATCGCGCCGATGAAGATCGCCATCGACCCCGAACCCGGAATCCCGAAGAGAAGGGTTGGCACAAGTCCGCCGCCTTCCTTCGCGTTGTTCGAGCTTTCGGGACCGATCACGCCCCGCACCTCGCCGCTCCCGAACCGTGACTTGTCCTTCGTGGTCTGGACGGTGTGGCCGTAGGCGATCCAGTCGACGACCGAACCCCCGAGCCCGGGGATGACCCCGACGACGACGCCGATGATCGAGCAGCGAACGCTGAGCCAGGCATTTGCAAGCCAGTCGCGGACGCCGCGCATCCAGCCGCCGCCAAGCACCGAGCGCTCCGAGATGGCACGGTCCTGACGCAGCAGGGCGACGATCTCCGGAATCGCGAAGATCCCGAGACCGACGATCACGAGTTTCAACCCGTCGACCAGATAGGGCAGGTCGTAGCTGGCCATCCGGAGCTCGCCGGACGAGTCTCCTTCGCCGATCGTGCCGACCATCATGCCGAGACCGGCGGCCACGATTCCCTTCAAGGCCACGCGACCGGCGAGAATGCCAACCATGGAAAGGCCGAAGACCGTGATCATCAGGAGTTCCGGCGTCCGGAACTCGAGCACGACCGGTCGCGCGACAAGGATGAAGAGCGTCAGGAACGCCGCGCCGACCAGGCCGCCAAAGAGGGATGACGCGAAGGCCGCCGAAAGGGCGCGTGCCGCCTCCCCCTTCTTCGCCATCGGGAACCCGTCAAGTACGGTCGCCTGAGAGGCCGACGAGCCTGGAATTCCCATCAGGACGGATGCGAACGTGTCGGACGTCGGCACCACGGCAACCATTCCGATCATCAGGGCGAGGCCGAGGACCGGGTCCATTCCGAACATGAAAGGCAGGAGGAGCGAAAGCCCTGCAATTCCCCCAAGACCTGGAAAGACGCCGACGCAAAGCCCCATCACGACGCCGAGCACGAGGTAGCCAAGGACGACCGGCTGCAGGATCAGCCCGGCGGCACTGCCCAAGGCAGGAAGCGCGACTGACAGAATGTCCATGTGCCAGACTTTCGGTCCTGTTGCCCCACGAATTCAGAATTTCGCCCCGGCCGGGCGTGGGCGGGGGGGGGGGTGGGCGGCGCCGGGGGGGATTTAGACAACAAAAGCCGCCCGCGCCAGGTAGGGGGTTGTGGAGGGGGGGG
>VXPN01000202.1 GCA_009839535.1 Boseongicola sp. SB0662_bin_57
CGCCGCCCAGGGCGTGCCGTTCGCGTCCGGCTGTGGAAGGCCGTCGAGCGCGGCCTCGAGGGCGTCCACGAACGCCTCCAGGCCGGTCGCGGCGGGGTGGCGGACGTCGGCCGCCGCCCAGGGCGTGCCGTTCGCGTCCGGCTGTGGAAGGCCGTCGAGCGCGGCCAGCGTGGCGGCGGCGGCGTCCTCGACGAAGGTGAAGCTGCGCCGCATCCGGCCGTGGCCGTGCAGCCGGACCGGGCGTCCGTCGAGGATCGCGTCGGCGAAGGTCCGGGCCGCAGAGGCGCGCGCCGACCAGGGGCCGTAGAGCGTGAAGTAGCGGAGCGAGACCGCCTGCGGCCCGCCCGCCCGCGCCGCCGCGCGCGCCAGGATCTCCGCCCGCCGCTTGGTCGCGCCGTAGGCGGAGACGGGCGCGGGCGCCGGGCCTGGCCCGCCGTAGACCGCGGCGGAGGAGGCGTGGACCAGCCGCGCGATCCCGCGCGCGCGGCAGAACGCCAGCACCTGCGCGGTGGCCCGCACGTTGTCGCGCACGAGCGTGGGGACGTCCGCGCCGCGCCGCCCCGCGTGCCCGGCGAGATGCACCGCACGCCCGATCTCCGTGCCGGACGCCGCCGCCTCGAGCGCGCCCGCCTCGGCGATGTCGGCGCGGCGGAACGCGAACCCGTCGTGCGCCTGCAGCCGGGCCAGGCGCGCCGCCGCCAGCGCCGGCTCCGGGCCGCCGGACCGGTCCACGCCAAGCACCCGCTCGCCCCGCGCCAGGAGCGCGCGTGCGACGTGGAAGCCCAGGAACCCCGCCGCGCCGGTCACCAGGACGCAGGCCCCTTCCGGGACGCCCGTCCTGTCGCGTGCCGCGGTCACCGCGCCAGCCGGTTCTTGACCGCGCTCCGCCAGTGCCGCGGGATGCGGCGCTTGACGGCCGACGGCACGGCGACCGCCAGGAAGCGCCCGAGCGGGTTCATCGTCGCGTTCTCGCGGCGCCAGTGCCGCGCGCAGCCGCGCGGCAGGCCCAGGAAGTCGCAGAGCCGCTCGGGCGGGTCGGACTCGATGTCGAACACCAGCAGCTCGTCCGCCGGGATCTCCGCAAGCACGCGGCGGTGGTGCGCCTCGCGCTCGGCGCGGAGCCCCGCCGCCACCGCCTCCGGGTCGGCGGTCCCGAAGCGGAGCGTCCAGTGCGCGTCCGCCTCGCGCCGCCCGCGCAGCGCCTTGTGCGCGATCACGCTCCGGACCCAGCGATCCGCCGGACGCGTGTTCAGGATGAAGCGCCCGCCGTAGGCGCTGCGGAAGGCCGCGAACGCCTTGAACGCGTCGCAGTAGTCGTCGGCCGCGTTCCAGTTCATGTTGCAGAAGGCCCTGTACCGGTCGTCGTAGCCCGCCAGCGGGCGGTCGCCGCGCGCGAGGTTGACCCGGATGCGCTTGGCGAGCCGTCCCTCGTCGTAGTGGACGCAGGGAACGCCGCAGCGCCCCAGGAACAGCGCGATCGCGGTCGTGCCGCAGCGCTGCATGCCGACCTGGAAGATGCGGGGACCGTCCATGCCGCCTGCCGTTCCGTCCATCGGTGCCTCCCCCTCCTTCATCCGCCGTCCCTTGCGCCCGCGCGCCAGGCGCGCAGGATCCCGCGCGCGTCCGCCGCGCCGAGGAGCCGCGCCGCAAGCGCCGCTGCGGCGCCGGGCCGTTGTCCGCCCGGCTGCGGCGGCGCGCCGCAGGGGCCCGCCCCCCCGCCGCCCCGCCCCCCCCGGGCCCCCGCCGCGCGGGGGCGCCGCCCCGGCCGCCCCGCGGCGGCGCGGGGCGGGGGCCCGCGGGGGGGGGGGGGCGCGCCGCAGGGGCCGGCCTCCGGCCGGCCTGCCGAAACCGGAATCAGCCCGGGCATCGGCACGGAGAGAGACGGCGCGCTTCGCGCGGCTCGCTGCCGTCAGGCACGGCAGGACCGGACGTCAGGTGCGGCATGGTTCCCCGTCGGACGTGGCAGGATTCCCCGTCACGTGCCCAGGATCCGGCGCCGCAGGGCCAGGCCCGGTCCGGCGTGGCGCCGCGCGCGCCCGCCTGCCAAGCACCAGCAGGACGCACCGGGCGATCAGCCTCGCGTCGAGCCACGGCCCCATGGCGTCGATGTAGGCGAGGTCGAGGCGCAGCTTGCGCGCCGGGTTCCGGTGCCCGGCGCCCCGCGCCTGGGCGAGTCCCGCGATGCCCGGGCGAACGCGCAGCCGCTCCGCGAAGCCCGGAACCTCGCGCTCGATCCGCGCCGCCAGCTCGGGCCGCTCCGGACGCGGGCCGACGATGCTCATCTCGCCCCGCACCACGTTCGCGACCTGCGGCAGCTCGTCCAGGCGCCAGCGCCGGAGCACCCTGCCCACGCGGGTCGCCCGGGCGTCGTGCCGCGCGGCCCACACCGGGCCCGTGTCCCGTTCCGCGCCGTGCGCCATCGTGCGGAACTTGAACATCACGAACGCCCGTCCGCCGCGCCCCAGCCGCGGCTGCCGGTAGAGCGCGGGGCCGGGGCTCTCCAGCCGGATCGCCAGGGCGATCACGGCGGCGAGCAGGATCCAGAACGGAAGCAGGGGCAGCCCCGCCAGGGCGACCACGCAGAGATCGAACGGCCGCTTCCAGGCTTCGCGCACAGGCGCCGCGACCGCGGCGGACGGCGCGGGCTCCGGAGCAAGGCCCCCCGGTCCCGGCCGCAACCGCCAGCCTCCGTGGCCGGTTCCCGGCCGGGCCGCCACCGCGGGGACGGGCCTGCCTGACAGTAAGCGATTAAAGCACGACGTTTCGCCCGTGGCTTGATTTCGTCCGCCCTCGC
>VXPN01000030.1 GCA_009839535.1 Boseongicola sp. SB0662_bin_57
TGATGGGACCGGTCCTGTCCGGCCTGGGCATGGCGGTGTTCACGGCGCACATGTTCGTGTTCTACTTTGCGGTGGCGTCAGCGATCACGCCTCCCGTTGCATTGGCGGCATTTGCCGCAGCGTCGATAACCAAGCAGGATCCCATGCAGACCGGACTTGCGGCGGTCAGGATCGGGATCGTGATGTTCGTCATTCCCTTCGTGTTCGCGTTCAATCCCGAACTGCTGCTGATCGAGGCCGCGTTCCTCGATCCTGGCGCGACCGACGGCAGCTACCTTCCCGGGTATGACGGCACGGTGGATTGGGGCGCGCTGGCCCTGATACTGGCTCGGCTGCTGCTTGCGCTTGTCCTGCTTGCCAGTGCATTGGCACGGTTTGACCGGACCTCGCTGGCGACATGGGATTGGGGTCTTCGCCTCGCGCTCGCCCTGTTCGTCATGTCCGGCAGCCCGCTGGTCCATGTTCCGGCCGTCCTGGCTGGTGTCGCGATCCTGGCGTGGCATCGTTTCGGCACTCGGGGAAGGTCTGCGGGCACGGCATGACGGCCCTCCCGAATTTCCTGTTCCTGATCACCGACCAGCAGCGTTCCGACTGGCTGGGCTGCTATGGCCATCCCGTCGTCGAGACGCCAAACATCGACGCCCTCGCGTCATGTGGCACCCGGTTTGCGGACTTCCATGTGGCAGCCCCGATCTGCATGCCGAACCGCGCCTCCATCATGACGGGCCGGATGCCGTCGCGGCATGGGCTTCGCTACAACGGATGCACCCTTCCAACTTCGGCCAACACCTTTGCGGACGTTCTCGCGGCTGCGGGCTACGACACGGCGTTGATCGGCAAGAGTCACTTGCAGCCCTTCACCCACGAATCGGCACGGCATCTTCCCGATCCTGAGGGTCTGCCGCCACGCCCGGTCGAGGAGGCCTGGAAACCGTTGGCGGAAAGTGTCTCGCAAGAGGATCCCGCGCGCTGCGAAGGTGAAGAGTACAAGGTCAGCACGCCGTATTTCGGCTTCGATCACGTCGAGTTCGCGTCGGCGCACGGAGACCGCTGCCGGGGACACTACCTGCAATGGCTCCGGAACCAGGCGCCGGACTGGCAGGCGCTGTGGGACGACGCGAACGAGTTGCCGCACAACTATTCCTGTCCGCAGGCGTACCGGACCCCGGTTCCCGAGAATCTGTATCCGACGGCTTGGGTGGCGGACCGGGCAATCGACTACCTGAGCGACGCGGCACGCGCGGACGCGCCGTTTCTGGCCTTTGTCTCGTTTCCGGATCCGCATCATCCGTTCAATCCGCCCGGGAAGTACTGGGACATGTATTCGCCGGACCAGTTCGAGCTGCGCCTTCCGTACGAGGCGCATCAGGATCCGCCTCCTCCGCTGGCATGGCTTGAGCGGAGTTTCCGCGAGAGAGGCCGGCAGTTCACGAAGCAGACGGCGATGCGTGCCGGAGACCAGGAACTGCGCGAGGCAATGGCGCTGACGGCCGGCATGATCACGATGATCGACGACCACGTTGGCCGAATCGTCAATGCGCTCAAGGAGCGTGGACTCTACGAGAACACGGTGATCCTGTTCACTTCCGATCACGGGGACTATCTCGGCGACTTCGGGCTCCTTCTGAAGGGGGTCATGCCGTTTCGGGCGCTTACGCAAGTGCCGATGATCTGGTCCGACCCTGCAGACAGGACCGCTCGCGTGTCCGACACGCTGGCATCAAGCATTGACATCGGCCCCACGATCGTCGACCGGGCCGGGCTGACGCCTTACCGAGGCGTGCAGGGGAGGAGCTTTCTTTCTTGTGCCGGGGGCTTGGGCGGACACCGAGACGAATTGTTGATCGAGTTCAACGATGGGGCCGCAAAGCTTGGATTCGAACGCCCGGCACGGGTGCGCACGCTCAGGACCAAGGAGTGGCGATACACGATCTACGCGGGCGAGGACTGGGGCGAACTGTATGACATTCAGGCCGACCCGGACGAGACCCGGAATCTCTGGGAGAGCTCGGCGCACGATTCGTTGCGTGGGCGACTTGCCTTGCGATTGGCGCATCACTTGGCGTTCCAGATGGACGAGAGTCCGAGAGCGACGTTGATTGCCTGACGCAACCGCGGGGTTCGGATTGCCGCAAGGCAGCGATGAAATGCCATGCGACGATGATGTTGCCGGAATGCACGATTGATGTCCGCCGGGGCAGTGCATCTGGCCGTTTCGGTCACGATCCGCCGCGAAGCCCGAGGCCAGGGTCTTGCAGGCGCAGCATTGCAGGTGCGCGGGACGGCCGAATTGTGCGTTGTCGCCAGCCGCAGGTCGGACGCTGCCTGAACGGTGCCCGCCGTTGCCTTGGCGAAAGATTGTGCTTGACCGGAAAGCATATGTTCATGTATTGTTCACGGCTCTGCTGATGAACCGGAAGTCCGCCTGACCGCTTTCGGGGCGGGATTTCGAAAGGCGCTGGCCTGACAAGGACACTCGCGTCACGCATGCGATGGCCTTGCCATCCCGATGGAGGATTTGGTGGATTGTCAAAGTCGAGAAGGAAAGAGCGTTCAGAAGCAATCCGACGAAGGGCAACCCGAAGAGGCAGTGGAGGCGGCGCCCCGGTCCGAAACGGCCAGAAGTCGGACGCCGTTCTGCCCTTCAGGAAGCACGATGCCCTGTTCAGGCAGATCGTTTCGGACCCAAGGCGCGCAAGAGCGTTTCTGCAAGATCACCTTCCTCCAGAATACGTGGACTGGCTCGACCTTGATAAGGTGCCGGAACAGGCCGAAGGTTCC
>VXPN01000159.1 GCA_009839535.1 Boseongicola sp. SB0662_bin_57
TGCGCTTCATGTGGTCGAAGTGATGACGGGCCTTCTGAAGTCCGGCGAGAACGGGGGATTCGTGAAGATGAGGACGACTTGCGCGCGCCCGGCACCGCTTGAACCAGAGGATGCAAGGGCGATGCTGAACCGGGCGCCCAAGTGAACAAGCGCTCCGAACCGGAACTGAGTGTCCGTGAGATTGAAGCTGTCCCGAATGCTGCGGTCTCAATGCGAGGGTGTCGGGACATTGGCTGCAAGAGCCACCTCTTGTGGCGTGCTCAGGGTCTAGCTTGACTTGCCTGTTGACTTAGGGAGTATTTATCAATCTTATCTGAATAGGAAAACCCAGATAAGATTGATTGATATGGATCCAAGGCAAAACCCCTACGCGCCCGGTGCCGGCACGCCTCCGCCGGAACTTGCCGGACGCGACGAACTGATCGAACGTGCTGCCATCGCGTTGGACCGCATTCGTGCCGGGAGGTCGGCTCGGAGTTTTGTCCTCTATGGGTTGCGCGGTGTCGGCAAGACGGTCCTGCTCAATCGCATCCGCCGAGATGCCGAGGAGCGCGGCATCGTCAGCGCCAGGATTGAAGCACCTGAGGAACGGTCATTGCCAGCCTTGCTTGTCCCGGTTCTGCGCGCAGCTCTCTTGCGATTGAGTCGCGGAGAAGCATTGAAGGACAGCCTGCTCAAAGGGATGCGGGCGCTGGCAAGTTTCAAAACGGCTCTCACGGTCAAATTTGGGGACATCGAAGCCGGAATTGATGCCGACCCGGAGATCGGGCTGGCTGACAGCGGTGATCTTGATACCGATCTCACGGACCTCCTTCGAACCATTGGCGAGGCTGCGAACGAGCGCGATGCCGCGCTCGTGCTCTTCATCGATGAATTGCAGTATGTGCCCGAGGAGCAGCTCGGCTCCCTGATTGCTGCATTCCATAGCGCCAGCCAAGAGCAATTGCCAATCACCATGGTGGCGGCTGGATTGCCGCAACTGGTTGGGAAGACCGGTCGTACCAAGTCATATGCCGAGCGACTCTTCGAATTCGTGCCCGTTGACAGCCTGGGTGACGATGACGCACGATCCGCTGTCATAGTGCCCGCATCCAATGAGGGCGTGGGATTCGATTCTGACGCCGTAACCGAAGTCCTGTGCAAGACGGGTGGTTACCCATACTTTCTTCAGGAATGGGGAAAGCACAGTTGGGACGTCGCAGATTCGTCTCCAATCAGGCTTGCCGATGTGCAGCGGGCGACGACCTTGGCCCTCGCAGAGCTAGACGCGAGCTTTTTTCGCGTTCGCTTTGATCGGCTGACTCCTGCTCAAAAAGGTTATATGCGCGCAATGGCCGAACTCGGAACAGGCCCGCACAGATCCAGTGATATCGCCAGCGTTCTCAACCAAAAGGTCAACTCGGTCGCCCCGATGCGCAGCGAGCTGATAAGGAAGGGAATGATCTACAGTCCGGCACACGGCGACACGGCTTTCACCGTGCCGCTCTTCGACGGATTCATGAAGCGGACGATGCAATTGCAGTGAACGCTTGGAATGGGCGAGGGGCGTATTCGGCGATTCCCTTGTCCGAGTCATCGAACCGAGCCAATTGAGCCCGGCGGGCGAAGGCAGGCAGCCGCCTGGCGATATCCGCTCTCGCGGGTTATGCTTTGGCGGCGCCGCAAAGACGGGTGGGACAAAGACCTTGGTGGATGTCGTTGACAGCAAGACGCGGTCCCGAATCATGGCCAGCATCAGGGGCAAGAACACGAAGCCGGAGCTCGTCGTGCGGAAGGCGCTGCACAGGCGGGGCTTTCGCTTTCGGCTGCACGCGAAGGACGTTCCCGGCCGCCCGGACCTGGTGTTTCGAAAATTCAATGCTGTCGTGTTCGTGCATGGTTGCTTCTGGCATCGCCATGAAGGGTGCCGTCACGCCACGGTTCCTGCGACGCGCACCGAGTACTGGACGTCCAAGTTCGAAAGAAACGTCGCGCGCGACGACGAGGTGCGCACAAGACTGATCGGGGCCGGCTGGCGGGTGGCCACGGTCTGGGAATGCGCATTGAGGAAGGCCGAACACGTTGATGTTGCCATCCAGATGCTGGCAAGCTGGCTGGCTGCGGGCGGCAAGGAGATCGTGATTGAGGAAAGACGCATGGCCGACCTGCTTGCAAGATCCGGACTGGAACTTTCTGACCCGGAAACATAGCCTCACGTCATGAGCGACCCTTTCTTCCATCCCGTCTCCGGATTCGACCTTCCGCGCTTTGCGGGCGTGCCAACCTTCATGCGCCTGCCGCACGTGCCGCACGGGCACCCGCGATTCGGCGAAGTCCAGATAGGTCTTGTCGGCGCGCCTTGGGATAGCGGCACGACGAACCGCCCAGGCGCCCGGCACGGGCCGCGCCAGCTTCGAGATGCGTCGACCATGATCCGGGCCGAGCACCCGGTCTCGCGAATTCGCCCTTTCGAGGCCGCAAACTGCGCCGACCTTGGCGACGTCGGGCCGAACCCGGCCAGCATTCCCGACACGCTGGAGCGATACGACGCCTATTTCGCCAATTTGCAGGAGGTCGGGATTCGACCCCTGATGGCAGGCGGCGATCACCTGTGCTCCTTGCCGGTGCTGCGGAGTCTGGCGGCAGCCGGGCCGCTTGGCATGATTCACTTCGACAGCCACACGGATCTTTTCCACAGCTATTTCGGCGGTGAGATGTTCACCCATGGCACGCCGTTTCGCCGCGCCGTCGAGGAGAGCCTTCTGGATCCAGGGCGCGTGATCCAGATCGGCCTTCGCG
>VXPN01000302.1 GCA_009839535.1 Boseongicola sp. SB0662_bin_57
AGATCCGCCGCATCGTCGATCTGGATGCCCCTTGCCCCGAAGGCATCTGCGAGCTTGACGAAGTCCGGCAGCGCTTCCGACCAGGAATGCGAATAGCGCTCGCCATGCAGCAGTTCCTGCCACTGGCGGACCATGCCGAGGCGCTCGTTGTTCAGGATGAACTGCTTCACGGGCAGACGATACTGAACTGCCGTGCCCATCTCCTGCATGTTCATGAGCCATGACGCCTCTCCGGCGACGTTGATGACCAAGGCGTCGGGATGCGCCATCTGCACGCCGATGGAGGAAGGGAAGCCGTAGCCCATGGTTCCGAGCCCGCCGCTTGTCATCCATCGCTTGGGATCGTTCATGCCCATGTATTGGGCGGCCCACATCTGGTGCTGGCCGACTTCCGTGCAAATGTAGCGATCGGGATGGTCCTTGGTCAGGGCCTCCAGGCGCTGAATCGCGTATTGCGGCCGGATGGTACTGCCCGCTTGCTCGAACTTGAGGCAATCGACCTTGCGCCATTCATTGATCTGATCCCACCACTCCTTGACCGCCGGGGCGTCCGTCTTCGCGCCTCGCGAATTCCAGACCTTCAGCAGGTCCTCCAGCACATGCGCGACGTCGCCGATGATCGGCAATTCGACATGGATGACCTTGTTGATCGAGGAAGGGTCGATGTCGACATGGGCTTTCACGGAGCCCGGGCTGAAGTCCCGGACCCGACCGGTGATCCGGTCGTCGAAACGTGCACCGACGTTTATCATGAGGTCGCAGTCGTGCATGGCGAGGTTCGCCTCGTAGAGCCCGTGCATGCCCAGCATTCCAAGCCAGTTCTTTCCGTTGGCCGGATAGGCGCCTAGCCCCATCAGCGTGGACGTGACGGGAAAGCCCGTTTTGTCCACAAGTCGCCGCAGGAGTTCGCACGCCCGGTCGCCTGAGTTGATGACGCCGCCGCCCGTATAGAAGATCGGGCGCCTTGCGGTCTCAATCGCTTCTGCCAAGGAGGTGATGACCTCGACGTCTCCCTTGACCTTCGGTGCATAGTGGCCCGTCTGGGCGGCATCCGGTCCTATGTACGTGCCCGATGCGAACTGGACGTCCTTCGGGATGTCGACGAGCACCGGTCCAGGCCTGCCGTTCATGGCGACGTGAAAGGCCTCGTGGATCGTGCTTGCGAGCCTGTCCGTTTCCTTGACCAGCCAGTTGTGCTTCGTGCAAGGCCGCGTGATCCCGACCGTATCCGCCTCCTGGAAGGCGTCGTTGCCAATCATGAATGTCGGAACCTGTCCGGAAAGCAGGACGATCGGGACCGAATCCATCAGTGCGTCGGTCAGGCCGGTGACGGCGTTTGTCGCGCCCGGGCCGGACGTGACCAGGACCACGCCAGGGCGTCCGGTGGAGCGGGCATAGCCTTCGGCCGCGTGGACCGCGCCCTGCTCGTGGCGCACGAGGACGTGCCGGATCCGGTTTTGCTGAAAGACCTCGTCATAGATTGGAAGCACCGCCCCGCCCGGGTAGCCGAACACGACGTCGACCCCTTGGTCCTGCAACGCTTTCACGACCATGCTCGCGCCGGTCATCTGCTCTTGCTTCATCGCGCCCGTCCTCTGTGATCCGCGCATAAAAAAACCCCCGGGTTTCGGGGGCGCATGGGTGTCCGTTCAGGGATTCCGTTACCGGTCCATGCGCCATGTCCCCACAAGTACTACGGCTATCGTTCCCATCATCGGACTCCAATTCAGGCTAGGGACACTAGCAGCGTCGAAGTTGGCGTCAACCAGTAAATTTGCATTTCTTGCGTTTCGCTCGCTGTTTGCGAAACATCCTTCACGATCTGCCATGCCGCCCTACCAATTGCTGGCCTGGCCGCCACGACCGTTCAATGGCCGTACGGCTTTCCGGTTGCCTGGCTGCCGTGCGACGGACGTTGGCCCGCGCGGCGCTTCAGGACGAACCGGCCGGGTGTCTGGGAGGCTGATGCGCGCCACCTGTTCCGCAACCGGTTCGGAAGCCGAGCGATCAAGGTCCGGCGAGTACTGCTTCGGGTCGTCAAGATCTTTCCATTCTCCGTCGGAGTATATCTCGACGGCCGCAAAGTTTGCCTTGTATGTCATCTTCGCCGAACCGGGCACCCAGTAGCCGAGATAGATATAGGGGATTCCGGCATCCCGTGCGATCCGTACATGGTCCAGGATCACGTAGGTTCCGAGACTGCGGCCTGCCATTTCCGGATCATAGAAGCTGTAGACCATGCTCAGCCCGTCATCGAGCACGTCGGTCAGGCATACGGCACGGAGCGTGACGTCGTCCCCCTTTCGGGACGTGTATTCCACCACTCGCGAGCGAACCGGCGTTTCCTCGATCATTGCCGCGAACTCGAAGATGTCCATGTCGGCCATGCCCCCATCCGCATGTCGGCTGTCGAGATAGGCGCGAAACAGGGCGTACTGCTCCTCCGTTGCCCAAGGCGACATTGCTTCACGGACGAGCGACGAGTTTCTCCGGAGCGTCCGGCTCTGGCTTCGAGACGGAGCGAAGTCCTTTACCCGGATGCGGGCGGAGAAGCATGCCGAGCACTCGGCGCAGGAAGGTCGGTAGAGCACGTTCTGGGATCGGCGGAATCCCTGCTTCGAAAGCGAATTGTTCAGCTGTTCAGCGTAGTTGCCCTGAAGTGACGTGAACAGCTTTCGCTCCATCCTGCCCTTGAGGTAAGGGCAGGTCTGGGGCGCAGTCACGTAGAACTGCGGCGCGATGGGAAGAGTGTGCCGCATGGCCTTCCGCTT
>VXPN01000402.1 GCA_009839535.1 Boseongicola sp. SB0662_bin_57
GCCATTCGGCGCCTTGGCCGCCGGCGGCGACGTTGTCCGACCCGATCGAGAAGGCAATCTCGACTCCGGCATCGGCGGCGATCTCGTGGTCGAGGTTGCCGTCAAGATCGACGACCGGGATGCCCATCTCGTTGGCGCGCTTGAGGCACGGCAGCAGGATGGTCGAGTTGATCGCGGCCGTGATCATCGCGTCGGGCTGACGCTCCAGCATGGTGTTGCAGACGTTGAGCTGCGGCTCGGCCGCTTGGTCGCTCTCGACCGCCTGCAGGTAATACTCCACGCCCGCGGCCTCGGCGCCTTCGCGTACGCCCAGTTCCATCGCCCCCCAGAACGGGTTCGCGAGCGTCTTCATCAGCACGCCATAGGTTTCGGCATGGACCGGCAGCGCGATCAGCGCGGCGACGGTCGTGGCAGCAAGTTTCTTAAGCATTTTATTCCTCCACTTGGCTGAGCCTTGCAGGACTCCGCATTCATGCGATTCTTTTGGGTCCGGCCGGAAATGCAAGGCCGGCCCAGGCGTTGAAACGCCCCTCAGGCATGCCGAAGGCGTCAAGTCCGCGACATGTAGGAGAGACAGTTCCGCTGCCTTGGCTGAACTCGTAACAGAAGCCCGATGCCTTGTCACAGTGATTCTGGCGGATTGGGGCCTGCTCATTTCAGCGCCGGCAGAGTGTCCGGGCTTACGAGCACTCGGATGCTTCGGGGTTGACCCGGGATGCGTTCTATCAGCCCGCGCCGGTCGAGATTTATGACCATCTGATGTACGGTTGGCGGGGTGACGCGGAAATACCTCTGCATGTCGGCCTCGGCAGGCGGTCTGCCGTTGATCTTGGTATAGGTGTGGATGAACGCTAGGTACTGGCCCTGCTTCTCGGTGAACCCGGCATGAGAGGAGTGGCGTGGCACTGCGGTCTGACTCATCTTTGTGTCCAGGAAGGCGACAACACCGATGCACATGGCCCAATGGAACCGTTGTTGCAATGGCACCTCGTGCCGCTGGCCGACTACCCCTTCACGGCACCGGCGGTCAGCCCAGACACGATTTGCCTCTGGAAGACCAGCACGAGCACGAACAGCGGCGCCGTGATGGAGACGGCTGCGGCGATTGCCTGCACTTCGTCCGACGCCGTCGTCTCCCTGTTGAACATGTTGGCAATGGCCGGCACCATGGTCATGTTCTGAGCGTCCAGAAGCAGGGATGTCACAAGGAAATCATTGTAAGCCAACAGGAAGCTGAACAACCCCGTGGTGATCACGCCAGGCCACATGACCGGCACGATGACTCGTCTGAACGCCCCGAAATGGGAACATCCGTCGACCCGCGCGGCTTCGTCCAGCTCTGCCGGGATGTTCTGGAAGAATGACCTCAGCATCCAGATCGTGAATGGCTGGTTGATGGCGACAAGGACGGCGATGATCGCCCAGGGCTTGCCGTAGAGCGTCGGTGCCGCGTCGCCCAGGATAGGGGCGAGCCACTCCGCAGACGTGATGAAGTACGGCAGGTAGCCTGCGACAAGAACCGAATGCGGAAGCGCCCTGAACACCAGCGCGACGACCAGCAGCCAGAAGGCGATGACCGAATCCGATCGCGCGAGACCATAGCCCGCGAGCGTGCCGACGGTCAGGGAAACCAGCACGACGCCGCTCGTCACGATCATCGAGTTGGCGAAGTTGCGGGTGAAGCCGCGGTCGATCCAGACGGCCTCGTAGTGCTCCGTCGTCAGGCCCACGATGCTGGTTCCGAGCGGGCCAAGCACCGGGTTCAGCACGCCCAGGACAGCGGGCAGCACGGCAACCAGCAACACCAGCGAGACAAGGGCGTAGGCGCCGCCGCCAACCAACCAGGATATCCCGGTCCGGCCATTGGGCGCGTACTCGACGACCTTGCCGGGAAGCCAGCGGATCGCCTGCCGGACCAGCATCCCCGCAAGCGCCAGTCCCAAAAGAACATCGACGAGCGACAGTCCGCCAATGTTGGCACGCGTGTGCGGTCCAAAGATCACCCGGAAAGGATTTGAATCGAAGGCGTCAATTGGCGTCTTGAAGCTCATGACCGCGATCCAGGCGATCGGGAACGCGGCCACGATGCACCAGAACGCCAGAAACCCGTTCGACAGGATCTTCAGGCTCATTGGCTGGCGCAGGGCGGCGCTCGACACGGTGCTAGCTCCCCTTCCGTTCGCGCCAGACCCGGCGCAGCGGAAGCCCGAGCAGGACCGCGACCCCGATCATCGTCAGGATCGCGCTCGCCGAAGCCCGGCTGATTGCGCGTGCACCGGTGCCGTCCTGAAGCAGGAATTCGTAAGTCAGCCATTGCAGGGAGATGACGTAGGCGGAGGCGGAAAAGCCGACTATTTCCTCAAACACCCGGTAGGCGTCCATCAGGTGGATGAGTGTCAGGAAAATCACCAACGGCATCAGGTGCGGAATGATGACGTATCGCAGCCTCTGCCATCGCGATGCGCCATCAATGATTGCCGCTTCCACTGCGTCGTTGTTGACGGTCTGAAGACCCGCGTAGAAGACCACGAACGCAAAGGGCGCCACGTGCCAGACCCGGTAAATGTACATCATCAACTCGATGGTCCATGCCTGGGCGAACATGGCAATGTCCCTGTCAAGCCACCATTCGAGCCCCGCCGTCAGGATGCCGTCGCCGATGAACAGCCACCGGATCGACAGCGCCCCGATCACCGGCGTGATGATGAAGGGCAGGAGCGAGACAAAGATCACCGGCCCCTTGATGCGCTGCAGCGTGTTGTTGACCG
>VXPN01000211.1 GCA_009839535.1 Boseongicola sp. SB0662_bin_57
CGAAGCTGCCCTCGGCCACAAGTGCCAGGCGATACGCGAACGACGACCGGAAGTGACGCTTTACGTCCGGAGGTCCGCCGGACCAGCATTCGGGTTTGAGCCCGGCACGAGTGCTCAGCAGGGACGCCCCTTCGAGCCTGTCACGCTGCAACGCGGCGATCGGCGCGCCGTTCAAGGTCGCGCCTGCGTCGGCCGCCGCGAGATAGGTTTTCTCGCGAACCGGCAGAAAGACGCAGGCCGCGACGACCCGGCCGTCTTCCGCCACTGCAAGCGAATGCGCCCAGGTGTGTTCCCCGGCAATGAAGGAACGCGTCCCGTCTATGGGATCGATGATGAAGACGCGCCTGGCCGAAAGGCGAGCGGAGTCGTCCTCGGTTTCCTCGCTGACCCAGCCGTAGTCCGGCCGCACTTTCAGAAGCCGTTCCTTCAGGTGCCGGTCGACCGCGAGATCGGCTTCGCTGACCGGACCCTCCTTGCCCTTGTCCCAAACCTGCTGGTCACCGCGCCAGAAACGGCTCGCGATCTCGCCGGCTTCGCGTGCCGTTTCCTCGA
The DNA here is from genome assembly GCA_009839535.1 of Boseongicola sp. SB0662_bin_57. Taxonomy (GTDB): domain Bacteria; phylum Pseudomonadota; class Alphaproteobacteria; order Rhodobacterales; family Rhodobacteraceae; genus JAJEFO01. The sequence continues at coordinate 553 of VXPN01000211.1, forward strand.
GAAGGTCGAGATCACTTGCCGGCAATGGTCAGGCCCTCGACCAAGAGCGACGGAACAACCCATCGAAGATGGCGGCGAGCGTCGTTTGCGGGCCGGATGGTTCGGAACATGTCGTGCAGGTTGCCCGCGATCGTGCACTCATTGACCGGGTAGGCGATTTCGCCGTTCTCGATCCAGAACCCGCTGGCACCGCGAGAGTAGTCTCCGGTCGTGGGATTTATCGACGACCCCATCAGCGAAGTGACCATCAGGCCGCTTCCCATGTCGCGAAGCAGATCGTCGCGGGAGACACGGCCTTCAGTCAACGCAATGTTCGTGATCGACGGGGAGGGTGGCGAGGCCGTGCCCCGGGATGCGCTGGCAGTGCTTTCCATGCCGAGCTTGCGGGCGGTCGCGAGATCAAGCGTCCAACCGTTCAGGATCCCGTCTTCGACGATCCTCCGGGCGCGCGTCGGCAGACCCTCGGCATCGAAGGGCCGGGAACCGGCGACCCTGGGACGGTGCGGGTTCTCTATTATGGACAGCCCGTCGGGCAGGACTTTCTTCCCCAGCCTGTCGCGAAGCCAGGAGCCGCCACGTGCCACGGCCGCGCCATTTGAGGCCTGCAGCAGATGACCGATCAGGCCGCCGGCGATGCGTTCGTCATAGAGGACGGGAAATGCGCCTGTTTCGGGCTTTCGTGCGCCGGCGCGGGCACAGGCGCGCTCTGCGGCGCGGTGTCCGATGTCTTCGGCGTCAGGCAGGTCGGATTGATGGACACGGCCTTCGCTGCAATGGTCACGCTCCATTTCGAGGCCTTCGCCTGAAATGGCAATGCAATAGGTGCCGTGAGACGTGCGCTCCCATCCGCCCGAAAACCCGTTGGTTGCCGCGAGGTGAAAGGCGCTCCGCTCAAAGGATGCAGCGGCAACGTCAACTTGCGAGATGCCCTGATGCGAGAGCGCTGCCGCTTCGACCTTCAGCGCGGTCCTCTCCATTTCTGGCGAAGCGGGCGCATCCGCAGGATCGACGAGGTCCAGCGCGTCCAGATCCCAGTCGTGCGCAAGCTGATCGGGGTCGGCCAGGCCGGCATTGACGTCTTCTGGCGCAACCCTTGCCATGTCGACCGCGCGTTCGGCCATTTCGGCAATCGCCTCGGAACTGGTGTCGGACGAGGCGACGCAGGACTGGCGCTGGCCGAGCAGCACGCGGAGGCCGATCTCCACGCTTTCGGCGCTTTTCGCATGCTCCAGTGCGCGGTCCCGCACTTCGATCGTAACGGAACGGCGCTTGATCGCGATGGCATCCGCCGTCTCCGCACCGGCGCTTGTTGCCGCGTGGAGGAGGGCATCCGTCAGTTTGGCAAGGGAAGTCATGAGCACGACCTAGTGCGACACGCTCCGAGCTTCAAGCGACGGGAATGTTGACATCGTGCGCACCATGCCAGATCCACGACGCAAATTCATCAATCGGAGCATTCCGATGAAAATGGTCGAAGAACGTGTCATCGCGGTTCCGCCGGACATTGTCTGGGGGAGCATTCTCGATGCGGAGGTGCTGAAGGCGTGCATTCCGGGCTGCGAGGAACTGACAGGCAACCTTGACGACGGTTTCGAGGCGGTCGTGGTCCAGAAGGTTGGTCCGGTCAAGGCGACTTTCAGGGGTGCGGTCTTCCTCCGGGACATCGATCCGGGGAAGAGCTGCCGTTTGGAAGGCGAGGGCAAGGGCGGAGCGGCCGGATTTGCCAAGGGCGGAGCGCTGGTGCGACTGGAGCCGGAAGGCAACGGCACCAAGCTCAGCTATGAAGTGGAGGCGAAGATCGGGGGCAAGCTGGCCCAGCTCGGTGGCAGGCTCATTGACTCCTTCGCAAGGAAGCTGGCGGACCGGTTCTTTTCCAGATTTGAAGAAGCGGTGGTGGAACGAGCCCAGCACTGAGATTGGAGTTCGTCAGGCCATGCCTGTTGCGCTGAAGGCAACCGCACGGGTGAGCTCTTCACGCCCCCGCCACTTTGCCTTGAAGGGGTTCTACTGGATGCGTTGGCCGTTTGCGAGAACGGATCCATCCTCTCCGGTCTCGACGATCAGCCCGAAGTCGTCCGGCCCGTCACCAGGCCGTGCAATTGCCTCCAGCATGCCACGGACTCCCAGCGACTGGAGATCCGACACGAATCCAAGCTCTGTCAGCCCGTCGAGAAGCCTGCCTGCACCCGTGACTTTCAGTTTCGCGCTGCCGACG
>VXPN01000238.1 GCA_009839535.1 Boseongicola sp. SB0662_bin_57
TTTCGGTGAACGGCCCGAGCCTGTCGCCGGGACAGGCAAAGGTCAAGGCGCGGCCATGCGTCCGTTCGGGCCCTTCCTTCGCGGCAAGGGCCGCCAGGCACGCGAAAAGGCGGCACTGGCCCCGTTCCGGACGGAAGCATCGGCATTTCGCGCCCAACGGACAGCCGGTGACAGAGGATGTCAGCGTGTCGACTTCAACCGGCAGCCATTTGATTGCGACCGCAAAATGCGCGGGATGCGCCGATCACGGAAAGCCCTGCCATGCAACGCTTTGGGCATCTCATCAAGGCTCTTCGACACGAAACCGGAAAAGAGACGACGCGGAAGAGTTTCAAATGGCTGAACTTGCGATTCAGTTGCGTGGCTGCGCCTCCGGCGAAAGGACGTGGGCATAGGATTGCCAACGCAAGCGTGGACCGTTGAGAGGAGCAAGGCCGGGATGGAAATGCGATAACCGCACTTCACTCGGACGGCTTCACACATGTCACGGGCAAGCTGCGGATCGTCTGTCCGCAAGCGTGTCGTGGTCGATTTCATGCCGGATCACCGGCCAGACAAAAGGCGTGTCGGTCCCGCAAGACCGGGTTGTTCTTGGCGTCAATTGTCATGACGAAATCCTTTCTGCGGGTCAGTGACACCTCGCAAAAGGAAATTCGCGGCTCTGAACCGTCCCGGCAGTCCGGTTCGGGCGGTCATCCGGGAGCGACCGGGACTGACGATACGTCATCCACGCGCCAAAGCCTGTACCGTGAAGGTCACGCTGATTGAGACGAACACCGCGAAGACAATCCACTGGCTCCAGCTCCGACCCATAAAGCCGGTTCGATTCAGACCTGAAAAAAGCATTCCTGACGCACCGATGGCGAAGTTCACTGCACCGCCGACGAGACACAGCAAGGCGCCTAGCAGGAATGCATGGAGCGCTGGCCCCGTCGCATCGTCGGGAATGAACTGCGGGATGAACGCGGAAAAGAAAATCAGCGCCTTCGGGTTGGAGACGTTGGTCACCACTCCACGCAGAAACAGGTTTCCGGACGCGGGTGCAGGTGCGGAAGTGCCCGCAGGTCCGGGCCGAGGGATGATCGTGCGCGTAGCGACGTAGAGGAGATAGAGGCAGCCAGCAAGCTGCAGCGCGAGAAGAACTGACGGACTTATCGCCAACGTGGCTGCCACGAGGAGTGCGGTGGCGACCGCCAGAACCAGCCCCCCAGAACTGATCCCGAGCGCAGAATAAAATGCGCCGCGCCGACCGTAGGCGATGCCATTTGCCATGACAAATGCCATGTCGGGACCGGGAATGATCAGCAGCGCCAGAACGGCAAGCAGGAATGGTATCAGGGTTTCGGTCATTGAATCACCTTTCGTACCGGCCAAGGCCCGGTATTGCCGTCGCGACGAACCAGCAGCAGCATCTGGCGCTGCGACCAGTAAACGGCACAGACTTCATCGCGGCGCTCCTCCGCCACGATGCGACGATCATGCCAAGGACAACGCCGGTGACCCGCCGAATCGGCGTAGCACAAATGGATCGGCCCGCCTCGATGTCGGCACATGTCGCTTGTCACGCTCAAGGAATTGTCTCGAAGACGCACCAGCAGCCGCGCCCCTTCATGCGGAAGCTCAACCAGAATGCGCGCATCCTCTTCCATGTGCAGTTTTTTCAGAGCCATCTGTCCAGGTCGCCGATATTGTAGATCTCGTACTTGCAGCGCTCCGAGTGGATCAGGGCACCATGGAGGCGGTTGTGCTCGATGATGATCCCCTGGTTGCCGCGCAGCGTTGTGGAACATTCAAATCCGTTAAGGAACTCCATTTCACCGCTTGCTACATGGCAGAGTTCATCCCCGTCATGGGTATGGGTAATCGACAGCTCTCCCTTTGGCTCGTCCAGACAGTCCTTGGTGATCTCGCCCGCTTCCCAGGCCCGGCGAACCTTCAAAAAGATCTGTTGATAGTGATCCTGATTGCGTTCGGCGGAATCCTTCCAGCAGATTTGCCGGACGAAGTCTTGCTCTGCAAACTCGCCGATCCAGCGCGCTTCCTCGAATCCGCGCACGATTTCATTGGCGGCAAAGTTGCCATAGGTTTCGATTGCGGGCCGGACCAGCCCGTCAAGGGCCATACGGCTGTGATCGATGTCAATGTGGCAGTGTTCGTCGAAATAGCGCGTGTCGAGACCGGGCAATGCCTCTTTCAGGACGTCTCGCCATATCCGGCAGCTCGTCAAGAATCCGGTCTCAGCGAGGTAGATCGCCCCAATGTACCGAAAGACGTGTTTCCGGTTGCGCGTGATCCGGTTGTAGTAGTTCGCCAGCATCAGGCTTCCGTTGAGGTAATATTGCCAGTAGCGATGCGGAACCGAGTTCAGCCCTGCAGATCGCATGGTGTTTTCGAAGAGGGTCGAGTGCTTGCGCTCGAAATCGCCGTACCCCAGCTCGTCGATGATGATCTTGAACAATGATGATGAGAGCTTGCCGTAGTTCCCGCTTGCATATCGCGCCATGGGACTGGACTCGATCAGGAAATCCGGAGCGAGTTGCACCAGCCAGTCGCGGGCCGCCGTTGCTGGATTGGAGGACGAACGGATTGCTTCGGCTGATGGCAAGGAAGGAACTTCCCGGCTCTCCGTTGCATAGCTGCGGAAATACTCCTCTACGGCGGGCAGCGACCAGTTGTCTGACAGACGAATCTCCTTTTCCAGCCCGGGTTCCACTCTGAGGTGCAACAGCAGCGAGCGAGGGCGAAGCCCGAGC
>VXPN01000392.1 GCA_009839535.1 Boseongicola sp. SB0662_bin_57
AGTGGCGCATCAAATGCAACTGGAAGTTCCCCGTCGACAACTTCGCGGGCGACAGCTACCACGGGCCGGTCAGCCACGGCTCGGCCTGGGAGAGCGGATTCGAAGGAATGCCTCGCCGGAAGAAGGGCTACGGCTACGAGGGCTTCCAGATCAATGCAGGGAACGGCCACGGATTCGGCGCTCGCTGGGCCGAGAACGAAGAGCAGGTCTACGAAATGGCGCTGCCGGAGTTCCTCGACTACGAGAAGGAACGGTGCCCCGAGACCCGTGCCCGGCTCGGCGACCTCAGGGGCATGCATCTAAGCCCGATGCACTGTTCGATCTTTCCGAATTTCTCGATGCTTTGGCAGTCGGGAAACATGCGGGTCTGGCACCCTCGCGGAGCGGACGAAACGGAAGGCTGGTCGTGGTGCTTCGTTGACAGGAAGGCGAGCCCCGAGCACCGCGATCTGGTACGCATTCACGATCTTCAGCGACATGGCACGTCGGGAACTTGGGAACAGGACGACGTCGACAACTGGGTGCAGTCGACAATGTCGAGCCGTGGCTATGTCGGGCGGCAGGTGATGCAGAACCTCTCCATGGGCATCAACCATGAGATAGAGGATCCAAAGTCGATTCATCCGGACATGCGGGGCAGGATCGCGGGCTTCCAGAACGAGATCAACCAGCGCAGCCTTTATTGCCAGTGGGCACACATGATGGGAGGGGAAGGCCCCGCAGTGCCGGGAGCGAATGCATGAGCCTTGACGCCATCGCGCGCTCCGAGATGGAAACCTGGTTCTCGGTCAGCCAATTCTATTCCCGTGAGGCCCGCTACATGGACGAGCTCGAGTTCGACAAATGGGTCGGCTTGATGGCTGAGGATATCCGTTACTGGATGCCGATTGTCTCGAACAGGATCGGGCGGGATGTCGGCAACGAACTGACGGTGCGTGGCGAACTTGCTCATTTCGAAGACGATCACGAGAGCCTGTCAAACCGTGTCCGGCGTCTGGCAACGGGGCGCGCCTGGGCGGAAACACCGCCGGGGCGGACCAATCACCTCGTCTCGAATGTCGAGATTGGCGAAGTGGAAGGAGATCTCGTGAACGTGCGCTCGCAATTCCTGATCTATCGCTCTCATCTTGAAACGGATCAGGAGATTTTCTCAGGCACGCGCCTGGACAAGCTGCGTCCCGATGAAGCCACCGGGTGGAAGGTCGCGGACCGGACCATCATTCTCGACCATGCCGTGCTGACCCAAAAGTCGCTAGGCATTTTCTTCTGATGTTCAATTTTTCCGGCAAGATCGCGGTTGTCACCGGCGGCGGCAAGGGGTTGGGCCGCGCAATCGCGCAAGGCCTTTCCTGGCAGGGTGTCAAGGTTCACGTCATTGACGTCGACATGACGGCCGCTTCGGAAAGCGCCGCCTCGTGCAACGGAGTGGCTGTCCAGTGCGACGTGGCCAACCATGACCAGGTCCAATCTTGCTTTGCTGAAATCGGGCATGTCGACTTTCTGATCAACAACGCTGGCGTAGTCTGCGCACCCGGGCAGCCGTTCACCCAGAACAGCGAACAGGACTGGGATCGCACGTTCGCGATCAATGTCAAATCGATCCGCAATACCGCTTCTGCGGTCAGCGAGCAGATGCGCGACCGGGGCGACGGCCGGATTGTCAACATCTCGTCGATCGCCGGCGTGATCGCAGCCCCGTTCATGCCGCCATACTCCGTGTCAAAAAGCGCGGCCAACGGACTCACTCGGGTTCTTGCCCGTCACTTTGCGCCTTACTGCGTGACTGTGAACGCCATCTGTCCCGGCTTCGTCTGGTCACCGCTGTGGGAGGATCTCGGTGAGGTCATGGCTAAGGCGTCGGACGGCGCACAGGGCAAGAATGCGCAGGAGGTCTTCCAAGGGCGCATCGACGCGCTTGTACCGATGGGGCGTCCCCAGACCCCTGAGGAAATCGCAGATGCCGTCGCCTTCCTTTGCAGCGACGGCGCGCGCAACATCACTGGCCAGATCCTCTCAGTGGACGGCGGCATCACCATCTGAATGCCGACATCAGATCAGCAGCAAAGCGGAACCGACAGTCCGGCCCGCAGTGGTTGCTTGCGCTGCAGAACCAGAAAATGCATGCGCGCAGCTTGAATCGAATTGGTTGTCTTGCATGTCCGGCAACGGATTCCATCGCCCCTCCCGCCCTGCAATTTGAAGCATCGATCCATCACCAGTAGTCCGGGCGATGGAACGCCTCGACACAACGGGACGGACCGTTGATTGGCGTCATCTTCCCATCCGTCAAGGACTGGCCGAGCCAGCCCTTCGGATATCTCAGCTTGAACGGCGCACGCGCAAATTCTTCGGTGATGGGTCGAAACCCCACCTTGGAATAGTAATTCGGATCGCCATAGGTCATGGCAACGTCAACGCCATTCTTCCTTAGTGCCGAAATGCCGTGGGTCAACAGCCTTTGCCCGATCCGTGCGCCTTGGCGGTCGGTCGCCACTCCCACGGGGCCCAGCAGAAAGACGGTCCGGTCATCCTGATCGTAAGTCAGCCGTGAAAAGATGATTGCTCCGATCAGGGACCGCTCCTCGCGAACGGTGAAGACGTGGATGTCGGCATCCGCCGTCGTGACCAGCAAGTTGCGCGTAAGATCGCCGATCAGCGCGCCCTCCTCCGCGCCCTCCGACGCGGCAAAGGTCGCGGAGAGCAGGTCGATGACTTCCTGTTCCTTTCCCTTGCACCCAGCCGAAAGTTCCA
>VXPN01000051.1:0-1154 GCA_009839535.1 Boseongicola sp. SB0662_bin_57
GAAAACACCATCGGCATCGTCTTCATGCATGACGCGGTGAAGCAGGCCGTGTCCGGATTCCCGATCAAGGTCGTGGCGCCGTGCGAAGGCACCGGATACGAGATCGGCTCCATGTCGATCATCGACGGCGCACGCAACCTGGAAGAGGCCAAGATGTTCTATGACTGGGCGCTCTCCGTCGAGGCACAGAATCTCGCGCTGCAGGTGAATGCGTTCCAAGTTCCGTCGAACAGGAGTGCGGAGACCTCGGAAAGCGCGCCTGACATGAGCCTGATCAAGCTGATTGACTACGACTTCAAGAAGTATGGCTCTTCAGACGAGCGCAAGCGCCTGCTGCAAAAATGGGACGAGGAAGTTTCGACCCTGCCACAGTAGGTGACGTCCGCGAAAGCAACACAGACCCCTCCGGTATTGATCTTCTGGATCATCGCCGGGTGGGTCGGTTTCGTCCTCTGCCCCTGGTACGGGGTGGAGGACGGTTTCTTTTCGTTCGAGTGGCTGGTCGACGGCTATCCGTTTGAGGAGGACTATTCCCCAGCCGCTTTCCTGATCGGCCAAGGCGAGAAGCTCTGGCTTGCCCCCTTGCTGATCCCGCTCCTCCTGCCGCTTCTGGTTCTCGGGAGGCCGAAATCGGACGCCGCCTATGGCCGCATGCTGACCGTCGCAGGTGCGCTTGGATTTGGCTGGCTGATCATCCAGGGATTCTCCATCGGCATCCGCGGATTCAATTTCGAGTGGATGAAGGCGGCGTTTGGCGCACTGGGAGATCGCCAGTTCGGGATGGGATACGGCGCGATGATTTGCGCCTCTTCCTTCCTGTTCCTTCTCACGCAAGGCATCGCCGCGCGGGGCGCGGTCAATGGCGACGTCTTCGTGGTCGGCGCAATTGGCGGCGTGGTCACCATTGTCACCGCCTTCGTGTTCTTTCCCATCGCGAACATGCTGCTCTCGGCCTTTGTGACGGACGAAGGCGCATATTCGCTCTCGGCATTTGTCGGCAAGTTCTTCGATGATCGCCTGTGGGGCATAGGCTGCTTCTCCGGCACGAGATGCGGCGCGGCGCTGAATTCGTTCGTCCTTGCCGTCTGCGTCGGCTTCATCACCACCGTTCTGGGTCTTGCCTTCGCCTTGGTCGTGACCCGCTCCGGCTTTCG
>VXPN01000051.1:1254-2740 GCA_009839535.1 Boseongicola sp. SB0662_bin_57
GCCTGGCTTGGGAGAAAGAGCTATACGACCGTCTCCGGCAAGGGCGACGCCGGCCTGCACCCGCTGATGCCAAACGGCCTCGCAATACCGGTGATGATCGTGGCGCTCATCTGGGCGATCTTTACTGCAACGGTCTACGGCATGATCGTTTACGGCAGTGTCGTGGAGCTCTGGGGAGTCAACAACACGCTTACGTTCAAGCACTATGTCACGGCCTTCTCGATACGCATCGAGGAGGAGGGCATTCGCTGGACGGGCGCCGCCTGGGACAGCTTCTGGACAACGATCACCATCGCCGCGATAGCGGCGCCCTTGACGGGGGCCGTCGGGCTGGTCACGGCGTATCTGTTGACGCGGCAGAGCTTCACGGGCAAGGACGCATTCGAGTTCGGCACGATGCTGTCCTTCGCAATTCCCGGCACGGTCATCGGCGTGAGCTACATCCTGGCCTTCAACGTGCCACCGATCGAGATCACCGGAACGGGCATCATACTCGTCGTCAGCTTCATCTTCCGCAACATGCCTGTGGGCGTGCGGGCCGGGATCGCGTCCATGTCTCAGCTCGACAAGTCGCTGGATGAAAGCTCCCTGACGCTGGGCGCCAATTCGTGGCAAACTTTCCGTCGGGTCATCCTTCCGCTTCTGCGGCCGGCGATTCTCGCTGCGCTCGTGTATTCCTTCGTGCGCGCCATGACAGCGATCTCGGCCGTGATCTTCCTTGTATCCGCCGAGTACGACATGGCCACGAGCTACATCATCGGGCGGGTCGAGAACAACGACTACGGTCTTGCGATCGCCTACTCCACGACACTGATCTTCGTCATGCTATTGGCCGTGGCGCTGATGCAGCTGCTCGTCGGACGCACCCAGATAGGGCGTCGCATGACGCAGTCGCGGTCAAATGTTTGAGGAGGGAGCGACATGAGAATCGCATCCAAGGCCGCACCAATCCGGTTCGAGGGCGTCTCAAAGAAATTCGGCAAGGATGTCTTGGCGGTCGACAACATCGATCTTGCCGTGGACGCGGGCAAGCTCGTGACCCTGCTCGGCCCGTCGGGCTGTGGAAAGACCACGACGCTCAGGATGATTGCGGGTCTGGAGATGGCTACCTCGGGCCGAATTACCATTGGCGAAGTGGATGTCACGACGTTGCCTGCGACCGACCGCGACGTGTCGATGGTCTTCCAGTCGTACGCCCTGTTTCCACACATGAACGTGCTGGAAAACGTCAGGTATGGCCTGACCTTCTCCGGGCTTGGCAAGGAGGAAGCCCGTTCTCGCGCGTTGCAAGGGCTGGAACTGGTGGGTCTCAAGGGTTTCGACGGGCGCTTGCCGTCCGAGCTGTCGGGCGGTCAACAGCAACGGGTTGCGGTGGCGCGCGCATTGGTGCTTGAGCCGCAGGTCCTGCTCTTTGACGAGCCGCTTTCGAATCTGGACGCCAAGTTGCGTCGGCAGGTGCGCGAAGACATTCGCGCGATCCAGCAGG
>VXPN01000013.1 GCA_009839535.1 Boseongicola sp. SB0662_bin_57
GCGAGCTTCCATGGCAGGGACATTGACGCGCTTGCCGAACCGTTGTCGCATCTGCACCATTCCTATCTGGCGCCGCCCGAACTCAGGGTGCGCGCGCAGCAAGACGTCTATCAGCCAATGGACTTGCTTGCGCCGGAAGAGATCGACCGGGTTGCCGCCATGCGCGCCACGCCTGCATTGATCAAGTCCTACCTGAAGCTCGGCGGATTTGTCGGGGATGGGGCCTTCGTGGATCACAAGTTCAACACGACGGACGTATGCCTGGTGATCGACATCGACCTGATGAAACCCGCAGCTCGCGCCCGCTATTCGAAGGGCTCCGGAACATGAGCGATCCGACCTGGCGTTCCGATGTTGCCCCTGACACGTTCAGGCCCGGTTTTCTCGGCTGGCCGCTTGTCGCCCTCAGAGGGACGGTTCTGGGCACCCTGGTGTTCGGATGTTTCGGGATCCTGCTTTTGGTCAGGCTGGTCGAGCGTCCGCTCTTCGGCCGCCAACGGCCCTGGACGCCGCAGATCGTGGTCTTTGTCTGTCGCAACGCGTTTCGTGTTCTCGGGATTCGACTGGAAATCAACGGCGCTCCCGTGAATCGTCCCGGCGTGATCGTGTCGAATCACAGTTCGTGGCTGGACATATTCACGCTCAATGCCGCGGGACCACTCTACTTTGTCGCAAAGTCCGAAGTGGCCAGATGGCCGGGCATTGGATGGCTGGCGCGGGGCACGGGCACCGTATTCGTACAGCGGGAACGGCGGGAGGCCGGGAACCAGAAGACGGTCTTCGAGGAGCGTCTGGCGGACGGGCACCGGATCCTGTTCTTTCCGGAGGGCACGTCGAGCGATGGCCAGCGCGTCCTGCCATTCAAGTCGACGCTCTTCGCCGCTCTCTTCTCGGATCGCCTGCCTGCACTCTGGGTCCAGCCCGTCACGGTAGTCTACCACGCGCCGGAAGGAGCGGATTCACGCTACTACGGATGGTGGGGCAGCATGGAATTCGGCCCTCATGTCGTGAAGACGCTTGGAACCCGGCGCCAGGGAAAGGTCGAGGTGACCTGGCACGAGCCGCTGCTCGTCACGGACTTTGCCGGGCGAAAGGCGCTTGCGGCAGAGGCGGAGGCGCGCGTGCGGTCGGTCCATCCCCGGGGATCAGCCGAGTGCGTGGACGAATCCGGTTAGGGCCCTGGCAGGATCGTCCTGTCGCCAGACTTCCTCGCCAATTCCGATGAAGTCGGCGACCGGGGCGAGGCTTGCCGCAAGGCTGGCGTCGAGATTGCCTTCCGCCACGACGGGCAGCTCGATCATCTCGGACCACCAGGCAAAGAGATCGGGTTCGGCCAGCGTGCCGTCACCGAGCGCCGACGCGCCGACCGGCCCGAAGGCCACGTAGTTGGCGCCGGACTCGGCCGCGTTCATGCCGTCATGGCGGGAGGCGTGGCAGTAGGCGCCGACGATGGCGTCCTTGCCAAGCGCTCCGCGCGCCTTCCTGACCGACCGTGACCCGTCGACGAGGTGCACGCCGTCAAGCCCATGATCCCGAGCGAAGACGAGATGCGATTCGATCACCACGGTCACGTCGCGGGCATGCGCCGCCTCGCGCAACGCGTCGGCCGCGCGCGACAGCCGAATCTCGTCTTGGGTCGACATGGAAAGGCGCACGCAGGCGATCTCGTGCGCATCCAGAACGGCGGACAGTTGATCCCGAAACGTCGAAAGATCAAACTCCGGCGGAGTCAGCAAATATATCTGTGGCTTGTCCGAACCGGCCATCCGGCGTCTCCCGGGTCTTGCGCCAGAGGCTATAGCTGCTTGCGACATGCGTTGGAAGGCTGGCGATCCTCTCTCTCGCGGCGTGCGAAGGCCCAGACCAGCCACGTGCGCAAGCCGCGGCCTTTGCCAATTGGCAGCCGTTCTTCGCTGGCGACTTGTGCCCGTGCCAGAGGCGTCCTATTTGCCCAACCGTGAGCCAGCCCCTTTTTGTCCTTGTAGAGCCCCAGATGGGCGAAAACATCGGCGCCGCCGCGCGCGCGATGTGGAATTTCGGCCTGGACCGCATGGTGATTGTCGCACCAAGGGACGCATGGCCGAACCCCAGGGCGGTGGCCATGGCAAGCGGCGCCGGACGGCTTCTTGACGAGGCGCGGGTGGTCGGGTCGACTTCCGAAGCGATTGTCGATGCAGCCTTCGTGTACGCGACCACTGCGCGCAGCCGGGAACTGAAGAAAGACGTCCTCACGCCCCAGGCCGCCATGGAGGACGCGGCGGCCAGGATTGCGGGAGGGCAGGACGTGGCCGTGTTGTTCGGACCGGAGCGCGCGGGTCTCCGGAACGACGATGTCGCGCGGGCCAACGCGGTCATTTCGGTGCCCGTGAACCCCGGGTTTCCGTCCCTCAACCTTGCGCAATGCGTGCTGCTGGCCGCGTACGAGTGGCGCCGTGCATCAGGGAGCGCGCCACGTCGTGCGCACGATCAGGCGGATCCCTTGCCGGCCTCGCATGCGGAAGTGGAACATCTGGCATCCCATTACGAGGACCGTCTCCAGGATGCCGGTTTCTTTTTCCCTTCCGAGAAGGCCGCCGGGATGAAGCAGACGCTCAGGAATCTATGGTCGCGCATGCCGCTCACGTCGGCGGACGTGCAGGTTCTTCACGGAATCCTGCGCCAGATGGTTCGCTGGAAGGAACGTGACGACTGACTGGACGGTCCGCGGACGCCGAATTACGTATTGCTCGAGGCAAGGG
>VXPN01000148.1 GCA_009839535.1 Boseongicola sp. SB0662_bin_57
CGACGATCGCGTATGCGCCCAGCATGAAGAGTTCGCCATGGGCGAAGTTGATCACCCCCATGACGCCAAAGATCAGGACGAGGCCGACGGCCACGAGCGCAGTGTAGCTGGCGGCGTATAGGGCGTTCAGCCCGGTCTGCGCGAGAAGTTCAATCATCGTCCTGCAGCAGGTTCAGTCCGGAATTTCGGGCGGCGCGCAGGGAGGAACGCGCCGCCCTTGGGGATATCGCAGAGCGATGTTGCGCGAAACTCCCCTTAGGTTCGCTGGTCCCACATCTGCCCGTAGGCGGACATATGCTTCTTCAGCAATTCACCGTGCTTGGCGTACCAATCGGGAATCGAGCGGAATTCCTTGATCGTCGCCTTGCCGCCCTCGATGACGACGACGGGCCAGTTGCCGACGAGGGCGTTGTCGATCCCGAACAGATCCTTGCCCCACCAGTCCGCTTCGCCGAAGGCGTGGAGACCGGTGCCCCCCTCCTTCATCGCTGCGAGGACCGCATCCGGTTCGACCGAACCGGCCTTCTCCGCACCTGCCTTCCAGAGATCCATGATAGAGGCGTACTCCCAGCTCACCGCTCCCCATTGGTCGGCTCCGTAGCGAGATGCGTACTCCGCATAGAACTCGTTCGGCATCTGGAAGTTGATGCTCTCGTCATTCAGCGCCGGATCGTCGAAATCCGGGAACTGGAAGACAAAGCCTTCCATGAACTCCTCGGAGGTCTTGGCAACGATCTGCTGGTAGAAGTCGGCGGTGCAGGAGATCACCTGCCCCCCGTAGCCCTGCTGGAAGAGTTGTTCACAGATCGGGTGGACGTAGTCCGCGTAACACGTGTCGAGGCAGACGATGTCCGGATTGCCGGATATCAACCGCGTCACCACCGGTGCGAAATCCGTGGTCGCCGGGTCAAAGAGCAGGGGGTCGTCCTGCATCTGGATGCCCGCGGCCTCGAACGCAGCCAGGTAGGTCGCAACCGAAGGCAGTCCGAGGGCGTCGTCCTGCGCGCACATGACCGCAGTCTTCAGTTCCGGCCTGTTGTCCGCAAGCCACTCGACGCCGGTCACGTTGTAGATCGGGTGCACCTCGCACGGCGCGATCAGGGTCGCCGTGTCGGGCGAGAGATCCGATGGCAGCAGGGTCGAGAACAGCATGCCGGTCCTGTCAGCCACGGGTTGCGCACCGGGCCAGGTGTCGCCACCCAGCATCATGATGAACTTGACCCCGTCCTCGCGGATCAGCTTGGTCGCGCCGGTCCTCGCCTTGGCCGGATCGTACTCGTTGTCGTAGGCCACGAACTCAACTGCGTGTGCCTCGCCTCCGATGTTGATGCCGCCGGCCGCGTTTATCCATTCTCCCCAGATCAGGCATCCGTCGAGGCCGGGCTTGCCCCACGCCGCCACCGGGCCGGTCAAAGGAGCGAGAAACCCGATCTTGACCACCTTGTCTTGCGCGAACGCCGTACTCGGCAGGATCGCCGCCGCCGCCGCGGACCCCGCTACAGCTGCACCTGAGCCCAGCAGGCTGCGGCGGGTAAGAGCGTTTTTGAACATCTTGGCAACCATCTTGTTTCCTCCTAGTCGATTTACGTGTCAGCCGTGTCAGTTTCGTGCCTGGCGAGAACCGTCATGTCGTCATCACCTGCTCAACCACATCTATACCAAATCTTTCACTCTGCATGGCTTCAACCTTAGAGTAGACGCAATCTGCGCCAATTCCAAGCAAAGTTAAAGAAAAATGTTAGAAAAGGTTTAATTCTGGATCAGAATTGGTCTAGAAAGGCGCGCGCTGTCGGTTGCGGCGCCACAAGATGTTGTGTCGGCGACAGTTCGCCGCGGTCGCCGGTTCCAGCGCTGCGGCAACGTCCTGACCATGGAAAAGCCTTAGGATTCGACGGTTTGGACGCGATTTCTCCGGACGGGAACGGATTCCGGGCTTCCGGGTTCGGCGCTTCAGGCGCGTCCTTCGGGGAAGCCGCCTTACGGTGCGGGCTCAAGTCCGAAGCCAAGGCTTTGGCGCCTGTCAAGGAAGCGCGCCCCGTGCCGCCGCCTGTTCCACCGAAACACGGATTCGTCCGGATGTTTCCCGGAGTGATTCCCGGGCAGGCCGTGGCACACGCCCATGGCCGGTGCATCAGGTTCGAGAGCGCCCGATGGACCCGCTCCGAGATCTCGTGCTCCCTGCGGTCGCGAATCACCCTGGCCTCGCCCGGGGCCCCAGGCCGGCCGCCGTAGCCAAGCCAGGCATCGGTGACGTCCCGGGGCTCCGGCCCGCGGTCCCCGCGACAATGTCCCGGAGCGGCTCGGAACCGCGGCTCGCTGTCTCCTTCGGTCGGATGGGTCGGGGCTTTCCGGCCCCCGGAAGGCTCGAAGGCACCGGCCAGGAGGCACTTTCCCTCCGCGCCGCGTCCCTTTCCGCCTGTTTCTGCGAGGCGGTTGCAAAGGACCGGAACAAGATCTCGATGCGCATGTCGGCACATCAAGGGCAACTGCCAGCCATCCGCCCAAGATCGGGACGGCCTCAGGGCATCGGTGCGTCGAGAAGGCGGTCTCCGCTGTCGCGGAGACCAGTTCACTTTGCACAATGGCGCGGACCGCGTCAGTTCAGCGCGGCATCCGTGATCACGTGCGTCCAGGCCGAATCACCCGGATCGGCCGTGATCACCGGATCCGAACCGCCCGCAAGAAGCGTGTCGACCGTGCGCTGGAAGTCGGCGGGAACAAGAGCGCCGTTGGA
>VXPN01000117.1 GCA_009839535.1 Boseongicola sp. SB0662_bin_57
GGGAAAACCACGACGACCACGCTGGTGGCGGCTCTGCTGGATGCCGGCGGCATTGATCCGACGGTGATCAACGGCGGCATCATTCACGCCTATGGATCGAATGCGCGTGTCGGAAGCGGCGAGTGGATGGTGGTTGAAGCCGACGAATCCGATGGCACCTTCAACCGCCTTCCCGCGACCATTGCCGTCGTGACGAACATCGACCCGGAGCACATGGAGCATTGGGGGACGATGGACGATCTGCGGAAGGGGTTCGAGGAATTCGTGTCAAACATACCGTTCTATGGGCTGGCGGTTCTTTGCACTGACAGTCCAGAGGTGCGGGCGCTCGCAGACCGGGTGACGGACCGGCGAATCATGACGTTCGGATTCAATGCGGAAGCGGACGTGCAGGCAGTGAACCTTCGCCATGAGAACGCCGTGGCCCGTTTCGACATAGAGCTTTCCGACGGGCCCGTGATCAAGGACTGCACGCTGCCGATGCCGGGAAGCCACAACGTCTGCAATGCGCTTGGTGCCGTGGCGGTGGCACGGCATCTAGGCATGAGGGGTTCGGAAATCCGTGAAGCGTTGGCGGTGTTCAAGGGTGTCAATCGACGATTCACGAAAGTGGGAGAAGTCGGGGGCGTCACCATCATCGACGACTACGGCCATCATCCTGTGGAAATCGCGGCGGTGTTGGCCGCGGCGAGGCAGGCGCTGGCGTCCGGCCCTGACACGCGGATAGTCGCGGTACATCAACCGCACAGGTATACGCGGCTATCGGCCCTGTTCGACGAGTTTTGCCGCTGTTTCAACGATGCTGACGTTGTGGCGATTGCCGATGTATTTGGTGCTGGGGAGGATCCGGTTGCCGGAGCCACTCGCGACGACCTTGTGGCAGGAATCGCGCTTCAGGGGCACAAGGACGCACGTGTGCTGGAGAGCGAGGATGCACTGGAATCCCTGGTACGCACGGAGGCTCGACCAGGTGACATCGTAGTTTGCCTCGGGGCAGGCACGATCAGTGCCTGGGCTCGCGAGCTGCCGGTCCGGCTGTCACAGGCCGCCGCATAGGCCGCGCGTGCCAGCCGAACGCCAATGGCGCTTCCTGAATTGCAGCTTGATGCCGGGCGACCCAAGGCTATGACGCATGAACATGTCGGGGTCGGGCCGTCATCGATCCTGGATCGATGGATGGAAGCCGTCTCCGGGCTTCAATGCAGACGACATGACCGTGCGCGGCCTCAGATCAGGCCGTTCGTCCGAAACAGTTCCTTGAGATCGGCTTCGGGTCGGGCGCCGTAGTGGCGGATGACTTCGGATGCAGCCACGCAGCCCATTCGGCCGGCGACCTCGAGCGACTGGTTTGTCGCGTAGCCATAGAGAAACCCGGCCGCGAAGAGATCGCCCGCGCCCGTCGCGTCCACCGGCACCACCCGGCTGACGGAGACGCGTGCTGTCTCGTCGCCTCGGACCAGTATCACGTCCTCGCCTGATCGCGTGACGACCACCAGGCCCGAATCCTCAGCCGCGGATTCCAGCGCTCCGGAAAGGTCGCTCTGATAGAGCGATTCCCATTCGTGCTGATTGCCGATGACGCAATCAAGCTCGCGAACGAGGCGGCGAAAGTCGGTTCGGTGCCGATCGACGCAGAACGGGTCCGAGAGCGCAATGCCCGCTCGCCCGCCGGCGTTGCGGCAGAGTCGCGCCGCGCGCTCGAACGCCTCCTTTCCTTTTGGCTTGTCGTAGAGATAGCCCTCGAGAAACAGGATGTTCGTTGCGCCAGCCACTTCGTCCGGAACGTCTTCAGGGCCCAATTCGGACGAGATGCCGAGATAGGTATTCATTGACCGTTCGCCGTCTGGCGAAACGAATATCATCGAACGGGATGTCGGCAGGTCTCCGCCGGCCGCCAGCTCATTCACGAAATCCGTTCCGTCCGCGGCCAAGGAAGATGCGTAGAACCTGCCGAGCGCATCGTCGCGAACACGCCCGATGAATCCGGTCTTGAGCCCAAGGTTGCCGAGTCCCGCAAGCGTGTTTGCGACCGAACCGCCGGGGGCCTGCACCCTGTCCGTCATCGCACCGTAGAGCCTTTCGCCGCGCTCGCGCTCCACAAGCTGCATGATTCCCTTTTCGATCCCCATGTGCTCGAGAAAGGAATCGTCCGCGGGCGAAATCACGTCGACGATCGCGTTGCCGATGCCAACGACATCGTAGTTCATGCCACCTTGTCCTCGAACTGGCACAGGTCGCGGATCAGGCAGGCCCCGCATTTCGGACTGCGTGCAACGCAGGTGTAGCGCCCGTGCAGGATCAGCCAGTGATGGGCGTGGCGCTGGAATTCGGCTGGAACATTGTCCTCGATTGCACGCTCGACTGCATCGACGTCCTTGCC
This sequence comes from Boseongicola sp. SB0662_bin_57, assembly GCA_009839535.1. Lineage (GTDB taxonomy): Bacteria > Pseudomonadota > Alphaproteobacteria > Rhodobacterales > Rhodobacteraceae > JAJEFO01. Next base: position 2,381 of record VXPN01000117.1, read on the forward strand.
GGGCGCGATGCCGGTGCGGTTGCCGACACGGAAGATGTGCGTGTCGACAGCCTGCGCAGGATGACCCCACCACATGTTCAGGACGACATTGGCGGTTTTCCGTCCGACGCCAGGCAGGGATTGCAGGGCGGACCGGGAGGAGGGAACTTCGCCGTCATACTCGTCGACAAGAATGCGGGAGAGCCGCATGACGTTCTTGGCCTTGTTGCGATAAAGCCCGATGGACCTGATGTGTTCGATGAGGCTGGCCTCTCCTAGATCCAGCATCTTCTGGGGCGTGTCCGCGAGCTTGAAGAGTTCGCGCGTGGCCTTGTTGACGCCCGCATCCGTTGCCTGGGCGGAAAGGGCCA
>VXPN01000453.1 GCA_009839535.1 Boseongicola sp. SB0662_bin_57
CGCGCCCCTGAAACTAGCGGGCGAATGATGGTTAGGCAAGTATATAATCCCCAAACTCAACCCGCTAACAAGTCTCGGTCCGACCTATGCCGGGCCACCCGCCGAATACGCCTGACCCGGCAAAGGGGTAGCTCCCCGACGCCATGGCCAATACGCGGGGACTTTCTCTTTCTGAGACTTGTTAGCAACGGCCCGGCACCAGCCGCGCCGTCCAACAACAGAGGAGCATTTCAATGAAAGGATACGGAACACTTGCCGCGAGCGTTGCGGCAGCAGCGATGCTTGCAGCGTGCGGCGGAGGCGGGTCCGGCTCGGAAAACGATACAGGCTCCGACGACAAGCCCATCCCGGAGGTTCTTGAGTCCAGCAACTGGTATTGGTTCGGCGAGGAAACAACCCCAATTTTGACAGATGAGAGCTTGACTGCATTGGGCCGAACTGTGGGGTTCACTGCCGATAACCGAGTGGGGCCATCTCACTACCGAGTTTTCGATGAGCAAGGCGCGACGCATGGTCTTGCGATGGATGTTCGCGTCTACGGGCAATCTGACGGCTACGACTACATCATGTTCGGAAATTGGGCGGAGGTTTCGGTAACTCCTGGCTTGGAGGCCCGTTTCAATGAAGGCTCAGGTTACGGATTCTTTGCCTCCGCCCGACCGGGCAACCAATCCGAAGCCAGTCTGCCGCCCAATGGCACGGCCACCTACCGGGGCAGGTATGACGGATATTTGGCTAGGAGCGGAGACGATTCCCCCCTGCTCAGCGAAATACGCGACATGGGAACGGCCTTGGTGAAGGCGAGCTTCGGGCCTTTGCTTGGCGGGCCGGGAACAACCGGAACGCTGTCGCTTGAGCTTCTTCCTGACGGCAGCACACCGGCGACCGCAGCCGTATCGTTTCAGACGCCACTCGACGGCGTGCATTTCGATTCCCATGAGTACCAGGAAACAAGCTCCATATCGGTGACGGAACACGCAACACGTCACGGGCAGCCCGGAGTTGCCGAAGGTAACATTTGGGGGACGTTCTTTGGCCCGGATGAAGTCACCGGAATATACACTTTCGTCAATGGAGACTTGGCCGGTGCAGGTTCGTTCGGGGCAAGGCAAGCGACAAGCCAATGACCGGCATCTGTCAACGTTCCGGCGGGTTGCGCCCCGAGCCTGCGTAGGCCATAGGTTCCGAAGTGCCGAATACCCGGAATGACGCAGAACCGCCCCCGGTTCGCCGGGGGCTTTCCTTCTGTCCGAAAGGTGCTGCACGATTTGGTTGCCTTGGCTTGCGTGGCCGTTGGAATGGTGCAATAGGCAGCGTCCATCATTGGCGCAACGTTTCACAACAAAGGAGAGCCATCAATGTCAGAACCAACGCACGAATGGCGCGTCACCGTCCACGAAAGCGGCGAACCGAAAGAACATCCGCTCATCATCGGAGCCACCGAGAGCGACATGAGGAGTCACTTGGCGAGGCTCGCAGCGACACAAATGACCATGGACGAAGTGTTGAACATCCTGACCGGGGCGCAGGACATTCTGCCAGATGATCCCGATACCGACGCTAATGGCCAAATGACCTTCGAGACAGAAGAAATCCAGTCTTTCATCTTCAAGGCGGAACAAGTCCTCGGATAATCGAAGCAATGCCATGCGGCGGACGGGTGAATCACTCAGCGTCCCCGGCCACAAACAGCGACAATGGCCCTGCGATCCGAAGCTGTCCCCGGCCATTCGTGAATGCCCTTGGAGCGCCTTCCTTCGCGCAGGCGTTCTTCTTGTTCAGCCGCGCAGGCGTCTTTCCCGCCTTGCCCGCCGTTCCTTGCCCCGTTCCAGGCACTCCCACGTGCTGGCTGCCCGCCAGTGCGCGGCAGTGGGTGTGCCATTGGAGGTCGGGAACGAGCGACAAGCACCAGGTCCGCCAATCATCGTCATTGGCCATCGGGGGAACGCCTGTTTCAAGGCACAAAGCGCCCACCGATCAATGTCACCCAGGAAAGGGGTCAATGAAGGGCGTTGCCGAGTATCGCTTTAGTTCTTTGGGTGTTTGTTGCGCTGTCTCTGTCTCTAGCGGGGGCTTCGCCCCACGCCATAGCCAGCGCAACGGGGGTGGTGTTGCCTGCTCTTAGGTAAGGAACGCCAAGGATTAAGGTCTGGAAGGGTCTGCCTGGGGACACGCCTTCCCGGTGAACCTAGATATGCCTCTTGATGATTTATTTTGGCGGTGAAGACAAGAGGGTGAAACATGAAGTGATGTCTGCTCAATAGGTGTCAAACCCTGTCGTTGTGCCAGCCAGGACTTGCCCAGGGCGGCAAAGTATTCGTCAGCGGTCTTGAACTTCATCTGGCACTTCTACTCCGTTTGCTCGACAAATGGGCCGAACGCGCACAACAGGTCACGCACGGTCTGCTCCGCATAGCCTAGCTCGCGCTCGAACTGCGCCAAGTCGCTGGCAGGCACTATCGCGGGCGGCATGGCGGCGGCCTGGAGCGACTTCAAGTTATCCAGATGGAACATCACGGTTCGCAACTCCGCGTGAGCGTGCAGCAGGAAGTGCGTCGTGTCCTTCACCTGTTTATGCTCTCTTCCGAATAAGGATCGTAGTCGTGGCCTTTCGCAAATTGCGGCTCGCTTGGCGTCCCCGGAGTGCAGTCCTCGGTCACTAGACCTTTCACGCAACCTTTCTCAAATTCTGCAACGGTCTTTCCGTCTTTCGTAAAGACGAGTTTCCCTTCGTTTTCGCTATAGTCATCATCTGCGGTAAACACGTGCTTGCCTTCGCCATCAATCATGATCGTGTATTGCTTCATTGCCCTGTTCCTCCTGTTGGCATGAGGCCGCCCTTGTGCACCGTTCCGGTTGACCATGCAAGCGGGGGCGACCGAAACGCCCGAAGGCTCGGCAGGCCACCACGAACAGAAATATCTGGCCTGTTGTTCGGCGAAAGGGACACCATCAGGCCGTGCATGGCCTCTCTGTGCGCCATGCAGACGCTTGGCATTCTCGATCTTCCCATTGGCCATCAACAAGCGGATTCGAGGAAGCTCCAGCTTCGTCAAACATGGAAAGGGCCGCCCGGAGGCGGCCCTGTAGCGTGACGGCATGAAGATCGGCGGTCAGGGTTCGCGATCATGCTTCATGCGGTGACATCTCTCGCTCTCGCTTTTCGCAATTAAGCGCGTGACGGCAGCAGCCGCACCTTTGGCTTGCGAGGCGGCAAGTGATTGTTCTCCTGTCGCCAGTGAGCCGTGCACAGCCCGTCTTCAACCGCGCTTTTCAGGCACCGCTTTCCGTCCTGCGTCACTGCCCTGCACCAATCTTCCGATGGGTGCTTGGGAGTGGGAGGCTGCCCGATCACTTCCACTTCCGTGCCTTCATCCCAGCCATTGTGCTTTTGCCTCCAGTGAGTCGTGCACAGCCCGTCGGCAACCACGTCATTCAGGCACCGATTGCCTTCCTTTGTCTTCGCCCGGCACCAGCCTTCCGATGGATGAACCGGCGGCATTCCAATCATGTTTTCGATCAGTTCGCCCACGGTGGTGCCAATCAGCTTCTCGACGCCCGTCTCCGTGGCCGTCTCCTTCAAGCACTCCCCGGTTTCGGTGTCATCAACGCTGCAAAGGCGGTCGTCGTCGCAGGGCCATATGATCGAGGGGTTCATTTCATTCATGGATTCTCTCCTAAGCAGCTTGTTGGTCTTGCCAGCCGGGGACGTGCAGCCCCACGCGGGCACGTATTGCCATGATGTAATTCACGAGGATGTCGATCTGGATGTCCTCCCCCCGCGCCTTCGCGGCATCCAGAAACAGCTTCCTGAACCGTTCCGTCCTTCGCTCCACATGACGCCGATTCCACCGCAGAATCCTGTTGAGCGTCGCCTCCCTCGCCATGTCGGCGTCGGGTTCGGCCCTGCCTTCCAGGACCAGGCCGAAGTCCCTCTCGACCTCAAGCAGGTCCTCTGGTGTCATCTCGGCCCAGATGTCATCGGGCATGGCCTTGTTCCCCGCGAGCACGACCTCGCACTGCTGTCTGCGGGGCCTGCCCGGAGACGGTTTCCCGTGCCTCCTGTTCTCAACCATCGCCATCCAGTCCACCCGGTCCTTGCCGACCTTGGCCAGCCCCGGTCCTTCAGGCTGGTCTGAAAACCCGCCCGTTATCGATTCCATCTGGTCGGCTCTCCATTTCTTCGTCGATTTGCTCATTCCTGTTCCTTTTGCGTCCTCTATCGGACGGCACCCCAGGCGTCGGGATGCCGTCAACGTTTCAGGTTCGTCTTTCCTTGCTGGAAATGCCGCCTTGGTCAGGCGACGGCGGACGGGCGTTCGGCCTGCCACTTGGCGATGTCGGACTCGCGCCAGCCGGAAGCTCTGGGGCCGAGCTTCACGGGAGTTGGAAACAGGCCCTTCTTGATGTGGTCGTAAAGGGTGGACCTCTTGAGGCCCGTCATTTCCATCACGGCGCTGATCCTGTGAAATCTGTCGATGGTGTGTGCCATTGCGGCCTCCTGAATTGAGGGTTGCATGGCCGCTGCGAATCACCTAGTTTCGGGGTGTCAAGACGAAAAGAGGCACTCTGGGCGACCAAGCTCAGGGTGTCTTTCTATTGCATTTCTTTGGATTTGTCAAGCCGATTCAGGACGCACGACCCCGGCCCATTCCGCCATGAGCGCCCGTCGCCGCTCAAGAATGTCGCTTCTCTGGTAGGCACCTTCCACCCCCTTGACCGTGTGCGCCAGCGCCATTTCCGCAAGCTCGCGGTCCTGCCCCGTGTCGCTGGCCCACATGCGGAAGGAGGACCGGAAGCCATGCGGAACCGCCTTGACGCCAGTCTCGCGCAACAGCTTGGAAAGCGTGCTGTCGCTCATCGGGCGGCCCGTGGAGCTAGGGAAGACCAGCCCGCAATCACCGAGCGCCCGCGCCTGATCGAGCACTTCCAGCGTCCGCTCCGAAAGCGGGACGCGGTGTTCCCTGCCCGCCTTCATCCGGTCGGCTGGAACCGTCCATGTCGCGGCCTCAAGATCGACCTCGGCCCAGGTCATGCCGCGCACCTCGCCGGAGCGGGCGGCGGTCAGGACGATGAACTCGAACGCCAGCCTGGTGCCGATCCAGGCGTCACTTTCCCGCAGGGCGGCAAGGGCCGCGCCCACGTCCTGCCAGGGCAATGCCGCATGGTTCTTCCGCTTGACGCCGTTCTTCGGCAGGGCGGCTGCGATGGCGGCAACGGGATCGTCGTTCCGGTAGTTCTGCGCAACGCTCCACTGCATGATCGTGGCTATGCGCTGCTTGACCCGGCGCATCGTCTCGCGCTTGTCGTTCCAGTCCGGCAAAATGCAGGCAAGCACGTCCTGCGGGCCGATCTTGTCAACCGGCATCTTGCCGATGGCCGGGAAAACGTAGTCCCGGAGACTGGCCCGCCATTGCGCCGCGCTCTTGGCCCCGTCGCGCCAGTTCGGCTCGTGCAGCGCGATGACCTTTTCGGCAGCGGCCTCGAAAGTCGGGATTGCCGTGGCCGAGGCGCGGGGATCGTCGCCGTTCCAGGCGACCTTGCGGTTGGCAAGCGCCTTCTCCCGCGCTTCGGCCAGCGTCAGCGCCCAATAGGGTCCAAGGCCGAGGTCGCGGACCTTGCCATGTATGCGAAGCCGCTGGGTCCAGTATTTTCGGATGCCGCCGCCTGCGTTCCTCGTGACAAGCAGCGAAAGTCCGTGCCCGCCCCTGCCGTCCCCGTAGCGGCCCGGCTCCCTGGCTTTCTCGCAGAATTTCGCGGTCAGGTTGTAGCGTCTGCTCATGGTATCTTTACCTTTCCGCTTACCACTTCTGACCCTTGTAACGCCGCAAACTTTATTGGACAACCCCGGATGCAAGATTTCGCATGACCCCTTATTTTGTTGGCTGAGGCGTGTATGTCACCGGACGCCACCGGGTGATCCAAAACCTGGCTGAGGCGGTCTGTCTCTCCGCCAGCCACCTTTGTTTTTGCTGCATTTTTCAGTCATGAAGCGGGCTGTTGCATGTTTCGTTGCATGTCCGGACGTGGCCTGCGGAGAGGGTCTCGGCGCTGCGCGATCTCGCCAGGGCCGGGATGTCTGCCGGTGCGGGATCCTGGTCAGGACGCTGGCGATCTGCTGGACGGGGAGCGCCAGGATCGGCTGCAGCGACTGAAGGGTTCGCGGGAACCCGGCCTGTGAGGCCAGGCGACCGCGGCGATCCCGGGTCGCTTCCGGCGGCTGTCCTGGTCCGGTCTGCCCTGCCCGTTGCTGCCTGGCGCATCGCGGCGGGCGTCTCCTTGTCGGGAGGACGAAGGGGGCCGTGGCGCAGCAAGCCCATGCCGGCCCCCTTTCACATTCCGACCCCGAGTCTCTTGTTGCCCTCCGGCGCGGCTTATCGGCAATCCTGCCGTAGCGCCAAGTCGGGCAAGTGCGCATGCTTGCACTTCGGGCACAAGCCGCTGGCCAGGCGTTCGGCGGTGCGCCGATGGCAGCGTTCGCGGTCTGCGACGCGGCGCCTTTCAAGATGCCAGCTCGCAGCGCGTCCGGCCACGCGCGATCTCTTGGGCGGCTCGCGGAACGTCCGGCGTGGCCAGCACGCCGCAAGCGCGGATTGACCGTCGAGTCCGCCCGGGCTAAGGACGTCCCGGCATCCGGGCATCGCGGGCTGGCGTCCGCTGCTCCGGAAAACGTGGCGAGAAGATCTGCAATGACAGCAAGAGTGCGTTCAGCGACGTGCGCCCTGGCAGTGGCGGCCGGGGCGACATTGTCGGCTTGCGGAGGTGGGGGAAGCGGCGGGGAAAGCACGACGGCAAGCGCCGACCCGCTCTTCGGCACTGCCCAGGCCGAGCGGATCCGCGCGATCACGAACTCGGGTGTGCCCGAGGAAACCGGCGAGCAAATCGTTCAGCGCAGGGAGGCCCAGGACCGTTCCGGTTGGGTGGGCGGCCACTTCACCTACAGGGAGGACATGACGCAAGTGACCTCCGACGCCCTCGTGGAGCTGTACCGCGACATGGGAGAGCCGGGTGCGAGCCTCGTCTGGCCAACGCTATTGACCAGGAACGGCGTCACACTCTTCGGAACGGAAGCCGACGACGCGCGGTTCCTGGGCGCAACGCTCGACCACGGTGCCTTTGGCGTCTTCACGACCAACGCGTTTGACGGCGGCATTGTCGCGGAGCTCATTGGCAGCCCGAGTGGAGCCGCTCCTGAGGCAAGCGCCACATGGCGCGGCGTCATGGTCGGCGCGGAAAAGGAGGACCTCGACCTCCTGCAAGGCGATGCCGTGATCTCCTTCGACCTTGCCGCGTCGGCGATCGACGTGAATTTCACGAACATCGTGAACCTTGACACGGTCGCCGTGCACTCTGTGCCAACCGTGACCTTTTCGGATGTACCGGTCTCCGCAGACGGCACGTGGAACATGGGCGACAACGGCGAGCCGCGGCGTCTTCTCGGGAGCTTCGGGGGCCCCGGCCACGAAGAAGCCGGGGGACAGTTCTGGACACCCGACATGACCGGCGCGTTCGGGGCCAGGCGATAGCGCGTCGCGCCGCGCTTCCTGCCGGATCGCTTTTGCAGGGGCCGTCCTCGCAGGGAACGGCGCACAGGACCGGCTCCGGTGCGGATCTGGCGAAACCGCGCCTGGAGCAGGTGCGCGAGGCGGAAAAGAGGGCATCAGCGAAGACGGTCTGCAAGACACCAAATGCGCGGGACGTGCACGCGACGTCCCTTCAATGACGACTCCTGGCGCGCTGCCCCGCAGGGTCACGGCGAAGCGAACAACCATAGCCCCCTTGAAGCTCTGTACCTTCGTGGCGAAGGCATTGGCGAGCCGGTGGAACGGAAGGGCAAGGAGCGGCGGCAGCTGCTGGAGAGACAGGAACGGCCGGCATCGAGCATGGTCGTGTCCAGGACCGGGACGCCGCGGACTCCGAAGACGCTGCAGTTGTCCGCGGCATCGTCAAGGAGCCTGGGTTGTCCATATCGAGGGAAGGGCCGGCTCGGAGCGCGGGGGCTGTCATCGACCGGCACCGGCATCCAGGTGCCGCCTGAATTCATGCGATTCCTGCCCCTCCGTCCTCATGTGAAGAAATCCGTGGCCGACCTCGATTGCGGCGCTGGACGGCTATTGCGAAGCGGCCGACCCTCCGTTACCTGGCCTCGGCGTCGTGCTCGCGGGCTGGCATTGGCGTCGGTCGACTCGCCGCCGCAGGCGCGGCCACGCCAGGACTGCCCGAGATCAGCCTCTCGGTGAAGCCTCCGCGCGACGGTTGGTGACGGTGGGTTCGACGGAAAGCCTGCGCCGCCAGCCGGCAATCACGTCCTCGCCTATTCCAAGGACCTCTGCCGCCGCCGCATCGATGATCCGTCGCGCCGTGCATGCCTCGGCCTGCCGCAGGGGCAGCAGTTCGGTGCGGCAAGCCTTTTGGAACGCACCTTCCAGGGCGTCCCAGCCAGGACTTTCGGGCTTCGGGATCCGCACTTCGCGCAGGTGGGCGGGCTGCCATGTCAGATAGGTCAGTTTCTGCCCGCGCCTGTTCAGGAGCATCAGGCGGCCGGCCGTGGAGTTGATCCAGGCGGCTAGGGCCTTCCCGGCTGCTTCGTCCTCGATCGCCACGGGTGCCCGCCAGGCAGTCGGAAAGGGAATAATATACGAGAATCCCATTTTCCTCTTGACTTCGCCGCCGAATCCGTTACAGTAGAATCCCAACAGAACGGAGATTCGGCATGACACGGAAGGCACCGGGAAGATCGCACCGCAAGGGACTCAGCGTCAAGCAGCTGATGAAGATGTTCCCCACAGAGGAAGCCGCCCGCAAGTGGCTGGAAGGCGAAATCTGGCCGCAAGGTCCCTACTGCCCGCACTGCGGTTCCTTCAATGTCCAGTCCGGCATCAAGCATAGCAGCATGACGCACCGTTGTCGGGACTGCCCGAACCGCCCGCAGTTCAGCGTCAAGTCCGGCACCGTGATGAAGGGAACCAAGCTCGAATACCGGGATTGGGCAATCGCAGTCTATTTGCTGACGACGAACCTCAAGGGAATGTCCAGCATGAAGCTGCATCGGGAACTGGAGATTACCCAGAAGTCCGCTTGGCACTTGATGCACCGTCTCCGCAAGTCATTCGAGACCAACGGAACGGTTTTCGGCGGGCCGGTTGAAGCGGACGAAACCTATATCGGGGGTCTGGAAAAGAACAAACACCGGAACAAGAAGCTGAATGCCGGACGCGGCGGGGTTGGCAAGGCCATCGTCGTTGGCGTCAAGGACTGTGACACCAAGCAGGTTGTCGCCAAGGTGATCCCGGACACTACCGCCAGGACGCTTCAGGGCTTCGTGGAAGGCCATACGGAACCGACTGCGCAAGTCTACACGGATACGGGCGGCAGCTGCATGGGCCTCGACCGGGCGCACGAGAGCGTCAATCACAGTGCCGGGGAGTATGTGCGGGAACAAGCGCACACGAATGGCATTGAATCCTTCTGGGCCACGATGGAACGCGCCCACAAAGGCGTCTATCACAAGTTCTCCAAGAAACACCTGCAAAGGTATGTGGACGAGTTCTCCGGTCGTCACAACGCACGGGATGCGGATACACTTGTGCAGATACGTGGCATCGTCTCCGGGATGGTCGGGAAGGAACTGCGCTATGACGACCTGATTGCGAACAACGGCTTGTCAAGCGGGGCGCGGTCGTGACCGCGCTTGCCGCCGTTGCCTCACCGGATTTCCCGACTTCTCGTGTGCCTGTTGTCAATGTCGCTACAGTGCCGCAACGCAGTCCGCTTCGTTATCCCGGCGGAAAGACTTGGCTGATACCGCACATTCGAGAATGGTTGCGGCACACCGAACCCGAAATTCTGATTGAACCGTTCGCGGGCGGTGCGATCGTCTCTCTGACTGCCGTCATGGAGAAATTGGCAGAGTCGGCAGTGATGATTGAGATTGACAGGGATGTTGCAGCGTTCTGGCGTTCTGCGCTGGAAAGCGGAGCGACGCTCAGGGAATGGATAGGCCAGTTCGATCCGACTCTTGAGAGTCTGCGGGAAATCGAGCAATCGCCGCCGGAAAGCGTGGTTGAACATGGGTTCAGGACGTTGGTCCTGAACCGAACCCGGCGGGGGGGCGTCTTGGCTCGGGGTGCCTCGTTCTGCAAGACCGGCGAAAACGGCAAGGGCCTTCGGTCGCGCTGGTATCCCGAAACCTTGGTAAGCCGAATTGCTGCAATTCAGGATCATTCTGACCGGCTCTCATTCTTGGAAGGTGACGGCATGAAACTGTTGCCGATCCTTCTGCGGGGATGGGGTCGCGAGGCGGCGGTTTTCCTTGATCCGCCATACACGGCTGCGGGCGGCAAGATGGCAGGATCGCGCTTGTATGAACATTCCAGCATCGACCACGCTGCGCTTTTCGCAATGCTTGCCGAACACGAGTCCAATTTCCTGATGACCTATGACGCCGCACCGGAAATCGTCGAACTGGTCCGCAAGCACGGGTTCAGTGCGGCGGTACTCTCCATGAAGAACGGCCACCATAATCGACTTGTCGAATTGGTCATCACTTCGGAACCCTTGTTCGCATGAGTCCCCGATATGCCATTGCCGAGTGGTTCGGGCAGCCGTTTGACAATCTGTCCGTTGAAGAACGTCAGGACTTGGCGCGTCGTGCCCTGAAACTCGATCCCGCCCCGCCCTGCCCATTCCAGCACGACATGCCAAGGTGCAGCAAGCGAGGCGGGGTCTGTTCGATCAAGTCAGGCGACAGGCCGCCGGTGATAACCTGCCCTAACCGGTTCAGCGAAGGCGACTTGCTGCCGTCATGGCTGGCGCGGATCGTCGGCTTCCCGGATGTGTATCTGGCTCCCGAAGTCCCGTTCATGCGTTCACCTTCCACGGGAAGGGCCGCGGGACGGGTTGACCTGGTTATCGCCCGCGACGGTGATGCCGGTTCGTGGTTCGGCCTGGAAATCCAAGCAGTCTATTTCTCTGGAAACGGGATGTTGGCCGACTTCGAGATGTTGCGGGACAATGCGGACGAAAAGCCGCCTGAACCTACCGCGATACGTCGCCCGGACTGGCGTTCATCCAGTGCGAAACGGCTCATGCCACAACTGCAAGTCAAGGGGCCAACGCTGCGGCGATGGGGCACAAAACTGGCGGTTGCCGTTGATCGGCCATTTTTCGAGGCCATTGGAGGGCCATCTGAAACGCCGTCGCAAGACCTGAATGACGGCGACATCGTTTGGCTCGTGCCTCAAATCACTGACGGCTATCGGCTTGTCGAAGATCATTGGGAAGTCTTGTCGCTTGAAGATTCCAGCGACAAGTTGCTTTCGGCAGAAACCGTCAAGCGACAGGAGTTTGAAGACGCACTGCGCGCGAAACTGAAACGGATTGGAGGAACCCTATGACCAAGCCCGAAGAACGCCCTACGGTGCGCGTGAAGCCGCACAGTTACCAACCGAGCAAGGCGGAGCTTGAAGAACCCTTCGTGATCCGAAAGCCGGACGGGTCAATCCCGACGCCTGCCGAACTTGTCCGTGGCGCGTTGCGCCCGGTCAACGTGGTCGAAGATCCCGAGGCTTGACGGCAAATTGGGATTCTCGTGTATAATTCCCGTCGGAGAGGCTTGCGACGGATGCGTGCCAGGCACTCTTCGCGGCGTCAGAAACGCAGCTTCAGGACAACGTGGCCGGACTGCCGGCTGTCGTCCGATCCGAGTCCCCGTGCGGAAACGGCCATGTCGAGAGCGAGCCCGCCGCGGCGCCAGCTTCCGCCGAGCGCAAGGTTGAGACGCGTCCGCGGGGCCACGGAGAACAGCTCCTCGCCCGACACCCGGACGCGGGCCTCGGTCCCGGCGAAGGTCCGCTCCAGGTCGAGCGAGCCCCGAAGGTCGAGCGCGCCGCCCGAACCGTCACGCCACCGGTCGATTCCCGCGACGAGACCGGCCGTCCCCTTGAATCTGGAAGCGTCGACCACCGAGACGCGGGAGCCGAGCGCATCGGTGAAGTCGTTCACGTCGATTCTCGCGCCCGTCGCGCTGACGCGAGGCGTGACGAACGCCCTGCCGCCGAGGCTCGATCTCAGGCCGGCCTCCAGGTCAAGGGAACGGCCTCGGGCGCTGACGCCTGTCCTGAGAACGCCCCTCGTGTCAGACGCGAAGTCCAGTTCGTAATCGGTGTACGAGAGGCCGCCGCGCGCATACAGCCCGTTCGCTCCGGTGGCGGAAAGGCCAAGGGCCGCGCCGAAGCCGCTTGCCTCGATCCTCCCTCCCCCGGTCGTTGCCGAGACGTCGGCCGAGCCCCGAAGGCTGCGGATGGATGCCAGTCCTGCAACCCCGTCTCCCAGGGGCATGACGAGGCCAGCCTCCAGGGAATGATGGCCGAAGCCGTATCTTGCTCCCACGCTGGCCCGTTCCGGCGCATGGGCGCCGCTTCCCCCGGAAAGCCGCGCCCAGCCGGCCGGCCCCTGCGACGAGGCAGTCGCGCCGCGGGAGCCCGGCGCGTCCAGGCGAAGGAGGAATCCGGGCAGGGCCTCGTAGACGGCCGCACGGGGCGCGTACGCTTCCACGTAGGGCGCTGGCTCGGGTTCCTGTTCCGGCTCCGGTTCGGGCACGGGCGTCTCGCAGAGGGGCGGGCATCGAACGAATTTGGGCTGATTGCCTGCTTCCGCTCCGAAAGGTCCTGGATCTTTCGATCCGGGCCGTGCTGCTTCGAGATGATGGGCCATGCGCGTGCGTTCATCCCCGTCGATCGGGACGACGGGCGCACCGTCTCATGCGTTACAGCGCAGGGGCTTGATTTGGACCAGTGAATGGTCCATTTTCTCTCACCGAGGAGCGCAATATGGAACATGCGATCACCGATGCAAAGGCCCGTCTGACCGACCTTGTTCGCAGAGCAGAGGCCGGAGAAGAAGTGGTGATTACACGGCACGGTCACGCGGTCGCGCGGCTTGTGGCGCTTCGTGCGCGGTCAAGCGCCGACAACCGCGCCGAAGTGATTTCCGCCGTGCGGGCGCGTGCCGCCGCCAAGGTCGCCGAAGGCCCGTCTGCCGCGCGGAGCCAGGACTTCCTGTATGACGACGACGGTCTCCCACGATGATCGTCGTCGACACCTCCGCCCTGATGGCACTGCTGCTGGCCGAGCCCCAAGCCGACCAGGTCGCGGCGATCCTCAAGGCTGAAGGCCATGTCGTGATTTCGGCCGGCACCCTCGCCGAGGCCCTTGTCGTGGCCGCAAGGCGGGGCGTCGCAGAGGAGTTGACACTTTTGATTGACGGGATCGGCATCCAGGTCGACAGCCTTGCAGTAGCCGGTGCACATGCCGTCGCCGAAGCTTATTCTGCTTGGGGCAAGGGCCAGCATCCTGCCGGTCTCAATTTCGGCGACTGCTTCGCCTATGTGACCGCAAAGGCCAACAGTGCCCCTTTGCTTTTCGTTGGTGACGACTTTTCAAAGACTGATGTCGCTGCTGCCATTTGAGCACTTGTGACACCGGTTCGACGCCAGTTCCGATCGCATCGACCGGCAACTCGAATCACGCTCTTCCTGAATGATCTCAATGCAGCAACAGGCGGAAAGCGTTGTTTGTCAGGCTCAATCGCCCCGTCACATTGGCACGGCTGGCGGAAATGTCTTGCAGGGCGGCGTTGATGTGTAGCTTGCATCCACCGGTCACAGGGCAAGGAGAAGCCTTGAGACCCTGCGCCGTTCCATGCACCAACGTCGAAACTGATGGCGTCCGGAAATTGTCCTCCCCGCGTGGCAGCCGCTCCTGCAAGGCTTCTGTCCTACCGACTTGCCAATGCGGGTCCTTTCGGTAGCTTTGGAACAATTCATGGGTTGCGAGTCCAATCGTCGGTCGGGATCTGAGCAAGGCCATGTCAAGGAAAACTCCTCGCACGCCACAGGAGCCGCGGCAGCCGGACCTGTTTGAAGAACGGATTCCGGCACAGGGTTCAATCGAGTGCCATCCGCCCGTGCCTGAAGTCGAAGGGCTGGATGATCAGGAAATCGTTGCACGGATTCCTTCGGCGAATGTGGCTCAAGTTCAGGCCTTGTGCGATCAGGTGCTGGAACGCGGCATCGGTGACGATGCCGTTCCTGCCCTCGAAGCCCTTTGGAAGCGGTTCTTCGGATTCGGCATCAACGGACCGTTGCGTGAGCAACGTTGTGCCCTCAATGCGTTGGCGAAGGTCGGAACCCCATTGTCCAGGCAGGCGCTTGCCAGGATCATTGATGCTCCGGACTTGATTGACGCGCTCCTGCCGCTCGCGCTGGAATGCGCGACGGAAGCAAATCTGGCGCTGTCCGGACAAAGCGTCACGTGCTGGCTGGGAGACAGTCGGCCGGCAGTGCGAGAATGCGCGTTCGTGCTTGCCAGGAACTGCGCTCCGCCGGTGCCGAAGCACGAGCTGGAGATAGGTCTCTTGGACCCGGACGGATCGGTTCGGCGCGCTTGCCTGACAACGATGGGACAATTCGGTCATGAACGCGCAAAACCGGGATTGCTGGAAGAGCTGAAGAAAAATCCGACCAGTGAAGTCGTGACGGCACTGGCAGGCATTGTTGATGACGACATCATCACGCGACTCGGCCGTTGCGCCATGAAGCGCGGGCGCCTGAGAGAGCAGATCATCGAGGAACTCGAATGCAGCGGCGAACCCAAGGCCCTCAAACTCGTCGAAAGGCTCAAGGGCCTGAAATGAACTGATCTGCACGCCATCGTTTGCACTTCCCTGTCCTGTCGGATCCAGGGCGGCTGCTGTCGGTTGCGGACAGGACGAACGGCCGTATCCGCGCCGGTCACGTTCAGGCTTTGAAACTGCCTGCCAAATCGAGTGTCTTGCGTACATGATGGCCGCTCGATTCGTCCTTCTGATCCGGACTGCCGGAATTCTGGCCGTTGGCGGCATTGGCGGTTCACTGGCCCATTGGATCGGGTTGCCGATGCCGTACCTTACCGGAAGCCTGGCTTTCGTCGCGGCCTTCACGATTTTCCGAACCAGGAAGGGAGCGCGCGAAGTGCCGTTCCCGCCATTGCTGCGCATGACTTTCGTCGCAGTGATCGGCACCATGATCGGCGCCACGTTCACGACGGATCTCCTGGCAGTCGTTCCGTCGCTGGGCCTTTCCATGATGGCGATGGTGTTGTTCGTTGTCATTGCGCTTGCCGGAAACTACGCGTTGTTCCGCAAGCTGGGTCGATATGACAGGACGACGGCCTTCTTTGCGGCGATGCCCGGCGGATTGGTCGAAGCCGTCTCTCTGGGCGAACAGGCTGGAGGGGACGTGCGGGTTCTCAGCGTTCAGCACTTTGCCCGAATCGTGCTTGTCGTCATGATCGTGCCGCTGCTCTTCCTGCTCTGGACGGGCGAGACGGTTGGCAGCGCTTCCGGCCAGAGTTTCGAGCAGGACGCCTACAGGACTGTCGACATTTTCCTGATCCTGGTGCTGGCGGCAGCGGGAATGGTTCTTGGCCCGAGGCTTCGCCTGCCTGCCGCGCACATGGTTGGTCCGCTTGTTCTCAGTGCGGTCGCCCATGTTTCGGGACTGGTCGACCTCAGCAGCCCAGCCTGGCTCCTGAACCTGGCCCAGCTGGTTGTGGGGTCCGGGCTGGGCTCGACGTTCGCCGGATCGACAGGGCGCCAGTTGATCAGGGCATTCAGCCTGGGCGCGGCCTCGACTGTCTTGATGCTTGCGCTCGGCATCGGCTTTGCCATGACTCTTGCCGAGTTCATGCTGGTACCGGTCGACGCCCTGTTCATCAGCTTCGCGCCTGGTGGCGTGACGGAAATGGGCTTGATCGCGCTGAGCCTCGGCGTGAGTCCTGTCGTCGTGGCCTGCCATCATCTGTTCCGGATATTCATGACGGTCCTGGTTGCGGGAGCAATCGCGAGAAGGACCCGCAGGCAGGCGTCTGCCGTGCAGGGGGGAAGCGGCGACTCAATCGACCGGTGATCCTGGAAGCCGGTTGGAGCCGGCAAGCCATGGCACGCAATGCGCCCGGCGAACACCCCGAACCGGCGGCCTTCGAAATCAGTTCCCGTTGAAATTCTGGCGGCTCCTCGCCGTTCCTCATGGGGCAGCCGTTCCCGAACAATGCCTTGACCGGGCAGACCGGCTTCCATGACAGGCTGCCGACATTCCAGCCGTGACGGCGGTCGGCATCGAATGAAAGGCGCGGCGTCATGTTTGGCCCAATCTGGATCGACATATAGACATTGACTCACGGGCTTTCACAACATGTTGATTCTCTCTTGATCTTGTTCGTTCAATGTTCTATGTTTGGCGCATCGCAACCCTGTTCGGGGAGTCGACATGACCATGCACCAGACCATCCGACCTGCAGAGCGACCGGACTATGCCAGCCTTCCTCCGCTTCGGCCCAGCGATCGACAGCTGCAATATGCCGGGAGAATTGCGGGCTCAGCCGGGATCACGCTGCCCAAGGACGTGCAACTGGACCGCGCCAGCCTTTCGCGCTGGATCGAGGCAAACCGGCATCGCATGGCGCGTTCGAAATGCGTCGCGGACAATCTTCCGACCGCAAGGCAGATCGCATGGGCCGAGCGCATCGCACGTGGCCGAAGGCGCAGCATTCCGGAAGAATGTTACAAGAGCCGTGAACTGCTCGCGAAGTGGATTGACGCCAACGGTTGGTGATGGCGAAGCCGCACAGCTGAAGATTGCGGTTCGTGTCAATGGCAAACGACATTGTTGAACTCAACATCGTGCCGGACCATGTTCACCCGTTCGTTGAGAGCGGCCCGGCGCCCTGCGTGGCAGAGATCGTCAACCGGCTGAAGGCCGGTCGAGCAGGGCTTTCCGGCAGGACTTCCCGACATCGGGTCCCGGCTGCCCGCGCCGTGGTCGCGCAGCCGCTACGCAGGCACGGCTTCGGGACCCGGGCCTTGCCGACCGGGTCGATGCCGGCCGCAGCTTCCCCAATTCCATGGTGGATTGCGTCGTGCCCGCAACGGGACCTGCCGAGATTGCGCTGGCACGGACGTTCGGCATGAAGATCGGGAGTCTCAACGCGGGCCATCAGGTGCCGGTGAATGCAGGTGAGCTGCCGTCGGTCAGCACGATGGCCGAAAAGACGGCGCATCCCCGGCTCTCGGCCCCGTTTCGCAAGTTTCGGCACGAGGGCATTGCGCCCTGCGTGGCGCCGGCGCCCGGCATGACGCCATGCGCATGGATTGCCTTGATCAAGACACGTTTCTTGAAACCGGCGATCCAGGACACGAAGCGCCGTGCCGCCTTTGACGGCCAGGCGCGGCATGCCGGGTTTGTCGAAGCCTTTGAGGGGCGGCTTGGCGTGATCCGGTCGGAGGGCGCGGCAACAGCGCTAGACAAATGCTTGCGCGGCGGGTGAAAAGGCACGGTTCGTTTCGGGAGACTCCATCATGATTCTGTGCTGTGGCGAATCGCTTATTGACATGCTTCCGTCGGAAACGGCTGACGGACAATCCTGCTTCGTGCCCCACCCGGGCGGCGCCGTCTTCAACACCGCGATCGCCCTGGGCCGTCTGGGCGTCGATGCGGCCTTGCTGACCGGGCTTTCGTCAGACCTGTTTGGTGTGCAGCTCCGCCAGGCCCTGAATGGCAGCCATGTCGACACCAAGTATGCGGTTTCAACCGACCGTCCGACAACCCTGGCCTTTGTGGCGCTGCAGGACGGCCAGGCGTCCTACAGTTTCTTTGACGAGAATTCGGCCCTGCGCATGTTGAGCAACGAGGAGATTCCGGCGCTTGATCCCGAGATCGGTTGCCTGTTCTTCGGCGGGATCAGCCTTGCCAGCGAACCCTGCGCCGACACGTTCGCCAGCCTTCTGGCGCGCGAAGGCGAGACCCGGCTGGCAATGCTCGATCCGAACATCCGGCCCTCCTTCATCGCGGATGAAGGCCGGTTTCGTGGTCGCATCAAGCGCATGATGGAAACGTGCGACATCGTGAAAGTCTCCGACGAGGACCTGGATTGGCTTGTGCGTCGACCTCTCACGCTTCGGGAAAAGCTCCATTCCATTCTCGAGCTTGGCCCGTCGCTAGCCGTGGTCACTCGGGGAAGTGCGGGCACGATTGCCATGTCGTCTTCCGGCATCGATGTCGAGACTCCGGCAGTCAAGGCCGAAGTCGTGGATACAGTTGGCGCTGGCGACACCTTCAACGCCGGATTCCTTGCAGGACTTTTCCGCCAGAACAAGCTGTCGCGGGTCGGCATCACGGAACTGTCCGGTGCCGAACTGGAATCTGCGCTTGGTCTGGGAAGTGCCGCCGCGGCGGTGACAGTGTCCAGGGCGGGGGCCAACCCGCCTTGGGAAAGGGAACTGGTGTAGCCGCGCACAAGTCGGCTATGCAGGTGGGCCAATGGCCGCAGAGCGAATGACCGCGGTACAGATGGGCGTCGGACTCGACCGCCGATTTGAACCGCCATTGACAAGCAAGACGAGTGCCATGCCGAAAGACAGCTTCAACATTGCGGACGCGGAATCCTTCCGCAACCGGATTGCCCGGCACCTTCGGACATCCCTGGGAAAGGACCCCGAACACGCCACGCTTTACGATTGGCGAATGGCGCTGTCATTGACGTTGCGCGACCTGGTCGTGGAACCCTGGTTTGCCTCGACCCGAAAGACCTACAAGGCCAAGGCCAAGCGCGTCTGCTATCTGTCAATGGAGTTTCTGGTTGGTCGATTGATCGAGGACGTGACCGTGAACCTTGGCGTCGAAACGGTGGCGCGCGAGGCGATGGAGGCGCTGGGTCAGGACTATTCCACCGTGGTGGCCGACGAACCGGACGCCGCGCTTGGAAACGGCGGGCTGGGCCGGCTTGCGGCGTGTTTCATGGACAGCCTCGCATCGTTGGCGATCCCTGCCTACGGCTATGGCATCCGCTACGAACAGGGCCTGTTCGAGCAGCATTTCGACAACGGCGCGCAGGTGGAGACCGCCGAGACCTGGCTGGTTCAGCGCCATGCCTGGGAATTTGAGCGTCCGGAAGTGTCCTGCCCGATCCATTTCGGCGGCAGCGTTTCGGAGAGTGGCGGCAAGGCGATCTGGCGTCCGGAAGAAACCATCACCGCCATGGCCTATGACACGCCGGTGGTCGGCTGGAAGGGGAAATGGGCCAACACCTTGCGGCTTTGGGCGGCCAAGCCCACGAAGCTCTTTGATCTCGAGAGCTTCAACCGCGGCGACTACTTGGCCGCCAACGCACCAGAAAGTCTCGCGCGGACGATTTCGCGTGTTCTCTATCCGGATGACACGACGGACTTGGGCAAGGAACTGCGGTTCAAGCAGGAGTATTTCTTCACGTCTGCATCAATTCAGGACATTCTTCGCCGATTGCTCTCGGAAGGCCATTCTCTCGAGAATCTTGCGGAACACGTGGCGATACAGCTCAATGACACACACCCCGCGATCGCGGGTCCGGAACTCATCCGCCTGCTCGTCGACGAACATGGCATGGAGAAGCGCCTTGCCGTCGAGACGGCGCGCGCGTGCCTGGCCTTCACCAATCACACGCTTCTGCCCGAGGCGCTGGAGCGGTGGTCAGAGGGCCTGTTTGCACGGATTCTGCCGCGTCACTTCGAGATAGTCCGGTTCATTCAGGAAGATCACATGCGCCGCAGCGGCAGCGACGTCCGCGTCATCGAGAATGGCGAGGTGAGAATGGGTGAACTGGCCTTCGTGATGGCGCATCGGGTGAATGGCGTGTCTGCACTTCACTCGGCCCTGGTCAGGCAGACGGTTTTCGCGGAGCTGCACGACGCCTATCCCGAACGCATCATCAACCAGACCAACGGCATCACGCCGCGACGCTGGCTCTACTCCTGCAATGCGCCGCTGCGCGACCTGATTGACGAGACTATCGGGACCGGCTGGGCGGATGATCTCCAGCGACTGTCCGAACTGCGCGCGAATGCGGAGGACGCCGGGTTTCAGGACAGGTTCCGCGCCGCAAAGAGGCAAAACAAGATGCGCCTCGCAAAGTGGTTGAAGGGCCGCGACGGCGTGTCGATCGATCCGGACGCCATGTTCGATGTTCAGATCAAGCGGATCCACGAATACAAGCGCCAGCTCATGAACATACTGGAGACCATCGCGCTTTGGAACGAGATCAAGGACGCGCCCAACGGCGACTGGACGCCGCGCGTCAAGCTGTTCGGAGGAAAGGCGGCTCCTGGCTATGTCATGGCCAAGTCGATCATCCATCTCGTCAATGACGTGGCGGCCACGATCAACGGCGACAAGGCCACCCGCGACCTGCTGCAGGTCGTCTATCCCGCGAACTACAACGTCTCGATGGCGGAACTCCTGATTCCCGCCTCCGACCTGTCCGAGCAAATATCGACGGCAGGGATGGAGGCGTCGGGAACGGGAAACATGAAGCTGTCGCTGAACGGCAGCCTGACGATTGGCACGCTGGACGGTGCAAATGTCGAAATTCGTGAGCATGTTGGTGCCGAGAACTTCTTTCTGTTCGGTCTTGCTGCAGAGGAGGTCATGGAGCGCCGGACGATGGCGGGGTTTGCGCGCGAGGCAATCAATGCCAGCCCGCGCCTCAAACGCGTGCTCGACCAGGTGGCCTCCGGGGCGTTTTCCGGGGGCGACACGGAGCGCTACCGGGATCTGCTGCAGAACCTCTTTGACCACGACCACTTTTTGGTGACCTGCGACTTCGACAGCTATTTCGAAACCCAGCGCATGGTCGACGTCGTCTACAAGGACACAGGCAACTGGACCAGAACGGCTGCGCTGAACACTGCGGGCATGGGCTGGTTCTCGTCCGACCGAACGGTACGGGGGTACGCAAGGGATGTCTGGGGCGTGCCTTCGCTGACGCGAAACGCTGCCGGATGAGGTCTCCGAACAGGGCTTGATGACATGATGCCACCTGATGACGCCCGGAAGATCGCCACGGGCACGCATGCGGACCCGTTTTCGGTGCTGGGCCCGCACGCCGTTGACGGTGGGCAGACGATCCGGGTCTTCATGCCCGGCGCGACCGGGGTCGAAGTGCTCGACGCACGCACCAAGCGCCGGGTCGTGACCCTGAAGCAGATGCCTGCCGTACGGGATGTCTTCGTTGGCCAGGCTGCCCGACGCAAGGAGCCGTTCGCCTATCTTCTGCGCATCACCAAGGGTGAGCGCCAATCCGTCGTCGAGGATCCGTACAGGTACGGGCCGGTTCTTGGCGCCCTGGACGAGCACCTGATTGGCGAGGGTGCACATCTGAACCTTTGGAACGCGCTTGGCGCCCATGTCATGCAGCATGAAGGCGCAGACGGCACGCATTTCGCGGTCTGGGCGCCAAATGCGCGTCGCGTATCGGTCGCGGGAGACTTCAACGATTGGGACGGTCGGGTCCATGCAATGCGTCGACGGGGACAGACCGGAGTCTGGGAGATCTTCCTTCCCGGTGTCGGAGAGGGCGAGACCTACAAGTACGAATTGCTCGGGCCGGATGGTCAGATCTTGCCGCAAAAGGCCGATCCATTCGGATTCGGCGCCGAGCACCCGCCCGGGACCGCGTCCGTGGTGCGGCGCCTGGACGGTCATGCGTGGACGGACGAGGCGTGGATTTCGACGCGCGTGGCGCGGCATCGCATCGACCAGCCGATTTCGATCTACGAGGTCCATCTGGGGTCGTGGTGGCGCGATTCGGAGGAAGGCAACCGGCCCTTGTCATATGTGGAACACGCGACCCGGCTTGTGGACTATGCCAAGGACATGGGCTTCACGCATGTTGAGCTGATGCCGGTTTCGGAGTTTCCGTTTGACGGTTCCTGGGGCTATCAGCCGATTGGCCTCTATTCGCCGACGACACGATACGGAACGCCGGACGAGTTCCGGCACCTTGTCCAGGCCTGCCACGCGGCGGAGCTT
This sequence comes from Boseongicola sp. SB0662_bin_57, assembly GCA_009839535.1. Lineage (GTDB taxonomy): Bacteria > Pseudomonadota > Alphaproteobacteria > Rhodobacterales > Rhodobacteraceae > JAJEFO01. Next base: position 21,878 of record VXPN01000453.1, read on the forward strand.
GGCCTCGTTCTGGACTGGGTTCCGGGCCACTTTCCCGAGGACAAGCACGGCCTGGGTCGGTTCGACGGCACGTCGCTCTACGAGCACGAGGATCGCCGAGAGGGCTTTCACCCTGACTGGAACACGCTCGTCTACAACTATGGCCGGCGTGAAGTGTCGAACTACCTCGTCGCCAACGCGCTCTACTGGCTAAAGGAGCATCACGTGGATGGCCTGCGTGTCGATGCGGTGGCGTCGATGCTCTATCGTGACTACTCGCGCAAAGAGGGCGAATGGATCCCGAACAAGGATGGCGGCCGCGAAAACCTGGAAGCCATCTCCTTTTTGCAACGGACCAATGCCGTCGCCTACGGCGACGTGCCCGGAATCATGATGGTCGCCGAGGAAAGCACGGCCTTCCCGGGCGTCTGCGGCCCGGTGGACCAGGGCGGGCTCGGCTTCGGGTTCAAGTGGAACATGGGCTGGATGAATGACACGCTGTCTTACATGAGCGAGGATCCGGTTCACCGAAGGCACCACCATCACAAGATGACATTCGGGATCGACTATGCCTTCTCGGAGAACTTCATCTTGCCGATCAGCCACGACGAGGTTGTCCATGGCAAAGGGTCGATGCTCGACAAGATGTCCGGCGAAGGGCTCGACAAGTTTGCCAACCTGCGCGCCTATTACGGCTTCATGTGGGGTCATCCGGGCAAGAAGCTGCTCTTCATGGGCTGCGAGTTCGCGCAGGGACGGGAGTGGAACCACGACGCTTCGCTCGACTGGCATCTTCTCGACAACGACCTGCATGTCGGCGTGCAGAACCTGGTTCGGGATCTGAACGGGCTCTACCGGCGCACGCCGAGCCTCCATCAGCTCGATTGCAGGTCTGAGGGGTTTCAGTGGGTCGAGGCAGGTGCGGCCGATGAATCGGTCCTTGCCTGGATCCGACGCGGAGAGGACGGAAACGCTCCTGTGCTGGTGGTCTGCAATTTCACTCCGGTGGAACGGCAGGCCCGGCGCATCGGCGTTCCGGTGCCGGGCCGCTGGGTCGAACGCTTGAACACCGACGCAGAGGTCTACGGGGGTGGCGGGCGAGGCAACCTGGGCGGCGTTGACAGTGAAGCGATTGCAGCATCAGGATGCGAGCATTCCTTGTGCCTGACCCTGCCGCCGCTATCCACGCTGATTTTCGAACTGGAGGGCGGTTCCTGAAGAGACGTGTCCAATTCAGAAGGAGGGAATGGGATGGATCGAGAGGCTCACAAGCTTGCTCAGCAATCGATGGCCTTCGTGCTTGGGGGCGGGCGTGGCAGCAGATTGCATGAACTGACTGACCGCCGGGCCAAGCCGGCCATGTTTTTCGCCGGCAAAAGCCGGATCATCGACTTCCCGCTTTCGAATGCCGTGAACTCCGGCATTCGGCGCATCGGTGTCGCCACCCAGTACAAGGCGCACTCGCTTATCCGGCACCTGCAGCGCGGCTGGAGCTTCTTTCGCGCCGAGCGGAACGAGTCGCTGGACATTCTCCCTGCCTCTCAACAGCTCAACGACGAAAACTGGTACAAGGGAACGGCGGATGCGGTGTCGCAGAACGCCGAGATCATCCGCAGCTACGGACCGAAATACATCGTGATCCTCGCAGGCGACCATATCTACAAGCAGGACTACGCGGTGATGATCGCGCATCACGTCGACAGCGGAGCGGATGTCACCGTCGGCTGCATCGAAGTGCCACGCATGGAGGCGACGGGCTTCGGCGTGATGAAGGTCGATACCGAAGACCGCATTCTTGAATTCGTTGAGAAGCCGGCGGACCCGCCCGCCATGCCGGGGCGCCCTGACATGGCTCTGGCCAGCATGGGCATCTACGTGTTCGAGACCGGGTACCTGCTGGAACTGTTTGACGAGGTGAGGGGCGACCCGGACTACGGCCACGATTTCGGCGGTGACCTGATCCCGATGATCGTCAAGGAAGGCAAGGCGGTTGCGCACCCCTTCAGCCGGTCCTGCATCCGGTCATCCATGGAGGAGAAGGCCTATTGGCGCGATGTGGGGACCGTTGACGCCTTTTGGCAGGCCAATATCGACCTGACCGATTTCCAGCCGGAACTCGACCTGTACGACCAGTCCTGGCCGATCTGGACGTACTCCGAGCTGACGCCCCCGGCAAAGTTCATCCACAACGAAGACGGTCGGCGCGGACATGCAATTTCCTCGATCGTCTCGGGTGGGTGCATCATTTCAGGCTCCAGCCTTGAGCGCTGCCTGATGTTCACCGGGGTCAGGACGCATTCCTACTCGCAACTCGAAGGCGTGGTCGCGATGCCCTACGTCGAAATCAACCGAAATGCGCGGCTAAGGGACACGGTGATCGATCGCGGCGTTGTCATTCCGAAAGGACTGGTCGTCGGCGAAGACGCCGAGCTGGATGCCAGGCGCTTCCGGCGTACCGAAGACGGGATCTGCCTGATCACGCAGCCAATGATCAACCGCCTGGAGAGCTGACGTGAACGTCCTGTTCGTCGCCTCGGAATGCGCGCCGTTCGTGAAGACCGGTGGCCTGGCCGACGTGATAGGCGCTGTGCCCAAGGCGCTTGCCGCGGCCGGGACCGAAACAAGGGTGCTCATCCCGGCCTACCCGGCGCTGCACGGCCTCGCCAGCGGCGGCCAGACGGTCAAGGTCCTTGACGACCTGTTTGGCGGCAAGGCCGAGGTCAAGGCCGTCAATGCTGAAGGGCTGGACGTCCTGTTGCTGGTGGCGCCGCATCTTTATGGCCGGGAAGGCAACATCTATCTGGGTCCTGACGGAAAGGACTGGTCCGACAACCATCTGCGGTTCGCCGCACTTGGCTGCGCCGGCGCGGAACTGGCCCTTGACGGGGCCGAGGGATGGATGCCCGACGTCGTGCACGTGCATGACTGGCAAGCCGGCCTGTTGCCAGCATATCTTTCGCAATCCGGCAGGAACGCGCCACCCGTGGTCATGACCATCCACAACATCGCGTTCCAAGGCCTGTTCGACGCATCTCACATGGCGAACCTGAAGCTGAAGCGCGAGATGTTCACGCCGGACGGGGTCGAGTTTCATGGCAGGATCGGATTCCTCAAGGCAGGTCTGGCGCTGTCCGACAGGATCACCACGGTAAGCCCGAGCTATGCCTGCGAATTGCTCACGCCGGAATTTGGAATGGGTCTCGACGGTCTTCTGCGGGCACGCCGAAACGACCTGAGCGGCATTCTGAATGGCATCGATCTTGAGACGTGGAGTCCGGAATCCGATCCGCATCTCGTTGAACGCTATTCCGCACGATCGCTCAGGCGCAGAGAGGCCA
>VXPN01000310.1 GCA_009839535.1 Boseongicola sp. SB0662_bin_57
GCTCGAGCGCCGCGTAGGCTTCCGCCAGGGACACGTCGCGCGCCTCCAGGTCGGCCTCGGCCTCCGCCAGCAGGCCCTCCGCAAGGTCGAGCTTGGCGATCACCTCGGCAAGCCGCGCGTTCAGCCCCTCCTCGGCCGCGTTGGCCGCCGCCAGCAAGGCAAGTGTCTCCTCGGCGTCCTTCCGCGCCTTCTCGAGCCGGAGCGACAGCGCCGTCAGCTCGGCGTCCGAGTTGCGCAGCCTCTCGCGCAGCGCCTCCGCGATCGCCGCCTCCGCGAGCCGCGCGGCCTCCCTCGCGTCAAGCTCCGCCTGCGCGCTGTCGGCCTGCGCCAGCAGCTCCCTGATGACCGCCGCGTCGGCCTCGGCGCCGCTCCGGGCCCGGCCGAGCTCGGCCCGGGCCTCGGCCAGCGACGCCGCGGTCTCCGCCCCGGCAGCCTCCGAGCGATCGAGCGCCGCCAGGGCTTCCGCCAGCGACGCGTCGCGTTCCCCGATGTCGGCAAGGGCGCGGGCCAGCAGCGCCGCCGTCTCCGCCTCGGTCATTTCCGACTGCTCGAGCGCCGCGTAGGCTTCCGCCAGGGACACGTCGCGCGCCTCCAGGTCGGCAAGGGCACGGGCCAGCAGCGCCGTGGTCTCCGCCTCGGTGGCTTCCGACTGGTCGAGCGCCGCGAGAGCCTGCGCCAGGGACGCGTCCCGCGCCTCCAGGTCGGCAAGGGCACGGACCAGCAACGCAGCCGTCTCCGCCTCGGTGGCTTCCGACTGCTCAAGGGCCGCGAGAGCCTGCGCCAGGGACACGTCGCGCGCCTCCAAGTCGGCAAGGGCGCGGATCAGCAGCGCCGCCGTCTCCGCCTCGGTGATTTCAGACTGCTCGAGCGCCGCACGGGCTTCCGCCAGGGACGCGTCGCGCGCCTCAATGTCTGCCAAGGCACGGGCCAGCAACGCCGCCGTCTCCGCCTCGGAGATTTCCGATCGCTTGAGCGCTGCGAGAGCTTGCGCGAGGGACACGTCGCGCTCCTCGACGTCGGCAAGGGCACGGATCAGCAGCGCCGCGGTCTCGGCCTCGGTGATTTCAGACTGCTCAAGTGCCGCACGGGCTTCCGCCAGGGACGCGTCGCGCGCCTCCAGGTCGGCCAGGGCACGAACCAGCAGTGCGGCGGTCTCGGCCTCGGTGATTTCAGACTGTTCAAGCGCTGCGAGGGCTTGCGCCAAGGACGCCTCGCGCGCCGCAACGTCAACCCTTAGCTGAGCCGCCACCGCCTCGAGCGCCCGGCCCTCCTCCAAAGCGCTGTCACGCTCGATCAGCAATGCAGCTACCTGCTCCTCAAAACTGGCAATCGCTTCATCCTGATCGCGAAGCGTGCGCGCCTGCACGTCGATCTGACCGGTGAGGCTGGCGATGAGCGCGGCCTGGCGGTCGGTTTCGCCCTGCAATCTTGCAATCGCTTCATCCCGCACGAGAAGCGTGTGCGCCTGCGCATCGATCTGGCCGGTGAGATCGGCAATGAGCGTGGCCTGCCGATCGGTCTCGCCTTGCAATGTGGCAACGCTTTGCCGAAGTTGGGTGGCTTCCTGCTCCGACAGTCCGAGCGCCTCGCTGAGTGCCAGCACTTCTGCCGACAGGTCGCCGAGCTCCGATTCCTGCCCCGTAATGGTCTCTCGAAGGACTGCCTGCACGAACATGAAAATCGTGAGCAGGAATATCAGCACCAGAAGCAGGGCTGCCATTGCATCCACGAAGCCCGGCCAGATCGAACCGGACACGCGCTGCGCAGACCTATGTGTCAGGGCCATGGTTCAAGGTCCGTCCTGAACGTGCCGCCCAAGCGCCCGTATCTCCTTCGTCAGTTCTGCAAGATCGGCCCTGAGCGCACCCATGCTTTCCTGCCGGCCAGCCGAAACCTCCTCCAGAATGCGAAGCACCTGAATGTCCATTGACCTCAAGCGTCGGCGACTTTCCGCGTCAAAGCCGCCCGCCCCTTCCTGCACGAGCCCTTCCAGGGCAGCTGCAAGACGGTCCTGAGCTTCGGAATTCCACTCAAGGTCGCGATCACCCAGACTTTCGTTGAGCGCCCCAATGGCATCGACGACCCTTTCCAATTGCTTGCTGTCGGCAACTCGCTGCTCTGCCGTTTCGGCATAGGCCGCCTGCAGCTGGTTCATCTGTTCGACAAGGTGTTCAACCAGTTGCGAAAGAGAGCTCTCGTCGCCTCCCGCCCCCTCTTCGCCGGCGAAACCGACCCGGGTCATGGTGGTGAGCCACTCCTCAAGCTCTCGATAGAAGCGGTTCTGGCCGTGACTGGCAAAAAGTTCCAGGATCCCGACAACAAGCGATCCGGCCAATCCCAAAAGCGAGGATGCAAAGGCGATTCCCATTCCTTCAAGCTGGTCCTCAAGACCGGATATCAGGCGCTCGAACACCGTAACGCCGCTTTCGCCTTCCGCAGGAGCCAACGCGCGAATCGTGTCCACCACGGCTGGCACAGTGGTGGCCAGACCATAAAACGTGCCAAGAAGGCCCAGAAAAATAAGGAGATTTATGATGTAGCGCGTGATGTCCCGGGCTTCGTCAATTCGCGTCGCGACGGAGTCAAGGATGGAGCGGGAGGAAGATGCACCGATCTGGCTTCCTGCACTCTTCTTGCGCAGGAGAGCGGCCAGCGGGGCCAGCAGTCTCGGCGCCTTGACGACCTCATGGCCCGGGCGGCTTTGGGCAAACCCCTCGATCCAGCTGA
>VXPN01000320.1 GCA_009839535.1 Boseongicola sp. SB0662_bin_57
GGCTGGCTGGTCTCCACCAGGTGGAGCGCGGACGGCACGCATTCCGGCGGCACGATCTACCGCGAACCGACCGGCAAGCGTTGCCAGATCTGGGGGATCACGCAGTGGCGGATCAAGGACGGACGGGTTGTCCGGGAATGGCAGCTCTTCAACGAATTTGACCTGATGATGCAGATAGCAAGAGCACGTCATGGATGAACGTGAACTGCAGGACGCCAAGCGCCTCGTCCTTGACCACTACGAAGCGGTCGATGCTGCGGAACGGGGCAAGCTCGCGGAGGCCTTTGCCCGACGCACTGCGCCGGACATGCCTTGGCGCGGCATGCATCCGTTCAACGAGCAGACCGGGGCCGACGCGGTCGCCGAGACGTTTCTTGAACCGCTCGCAGGCGCCATGGGACCGTTGCAGCGGCGCCCGGACATCTTCTTTGCAGGCATGAACAGGATTGCGGGCAAGCACGGTCTCTGGGTGGTGCAGATGGGCCATCTCATGGGCCTTTGGGACCAGCCGTTCCTTGGCATGCCGCCAAGTCGCAAGATCGCGTTCCTCAGATACGTGGATTTCCATCGGGTCGAGAACGGGGCGATCATGGAAGCAGCCTGCTTCACCGACCTCATCGCCCTCGCCTACCAGGCCGGTCTCCAGCCGCTCCCGCCGCAGACCGGCGCGGCGATCCTGACACCGGGCCCGCGAACCCATGACGGACTGCTCCATGGCGCGCATGATCCGGCGGACGGGCAAAAGACGATGGATCTCATCGACGGCATGATCGACGAACTGATTGACCTCGGGGCCGCTTCGCCGATCGAGCATCTCAAGCGCTGGTGGCAGCCGGACATGTGCTGGTTCGGCCCGGCCGGAATCGGCGCAAGCGCGTTCTTCAAGGGCTATCATCGCGGCCACACGAACCCTTTCGAGGAGGGACTGGAGTTCATCCGTCACTGGGGGCACGTGACGAGACTTGCCGAGGGCAACTATGGCGGCTTTTTCGGCTGGCCGAGCATGACCATGCGCGCGACGGGCGGGTTCATGGGCATGCCGGCCAACGACAGCCCGAGCGACATGCGAATCGTCGACCTTTACAGGCGCGAAGGCGACCTGCTGGCCGAGAACTGGATATTCATCGACCTCCTGCATTTCTTCGCCATGCAGGGTGTCGACATCCTTGGACGCCTGCGTGAGGTGCCGCGGACTTGAGAGATCTGCAAGCCGCAAAGGCGGTCGTGCGCGCATTCTACGATGCGCTCGACCAGGCCGGCCCGACTGACGCCGCCGACGTCATGGCCAGTCACTGCGCACCCGATCTGGTGTGGCGCGGGTTTCATCCGTTCAACGAGATTGTGGGAAGCGAACGGGTGGCCGAACGGTTCTGGGCGCCGCTCAAGACATCGCTGACGGCCTTGCAGCGCCGTCTCGACCTGTTCTTCGCCGGACGCAACCAGATCGACGGATTCGAGACGGTCTGGGTCGGGACGATGGGGCACCTGATGGGGCTCTTTGACGAGCCCTGGACTGGCATCCGGCCAACTGGCAAGGTCGCGATGCTCCGATACGCGGCCTTCCACAGGATTGCCGCCGACCGCATCGCCGAGACCGCGATGTATTTCGACATCCCGCACCTGATGCTGCAGGCGGGCGTGAACCACTTTGCCCCGCAGACGGGCGCACATCTGGTCCAGCCCGGACCCATGACGCATGACGGCCTGCTCTACGATCCCCAGGAACCGTCCGAGGGCGAGGCAACGTTGTCAGCCATCAATGCCATGCTTGGCGACATCTGCAGCTGGGACGCCGAGCGAACGGAGCCACTGGTCGACGAACTGCGCCGAACCTGGAACGAAGACATGGTCTGGTGGGGGCCTGCAGGGATCGGCGCAACCTACACGATTCCGCGCTACGCCGAGCAGCATTCCGGCCCGTTTCGCAGCGCGTTCCGGTCGCGAAGATTCAGCGGAGATCTGGCAATGATCGCTGAAGGCCGATTCGGCGGGCTTGTCGGCTGGCCCAACCTGACCCTGAAGCACGACGGCGGTTTCATGGGCATGCCGGCCACTGATCGGGAGGGGGACATGCGCGTGATCGACATGTATCGCCGCGAGGGAACGAAGCTGACCGAAAACTGGATATTCATCGACCTTCTGCACTTCTGGAACATGCAGGGCCTCGATGTCCTCGGGCGGATGGCCACGATGGACCCCGTGCATGCGGCCACGTAGGCGCTGCCGTCAAATCTCTCTCGTCGGAACCGCAAACCGCAGGGATTCGCGGAACAGGCGGTCGAGAGTTCACTCTGCCTCGAAAGCGTCATTCACCGGCGGGAATCGGTAGCGCGCCGCCCAGTCCATGTGGTTGCGCACGTATTCGTTTGTCGCATCGCGATGCGGGTTGAAGTCCCACACTTCGCCTGCCCCCGCTTCCGTCGCTGAGTTGAGAAAATGCCGTGACCTCTGCGAATCCAGGACCTGCATGCGAAGCGCTTCGCTGTCCCGGCGCGCTTCAACTTCCGCGACAAGGCTCCGGGCAGTGGCGGACCAGTCAGGACGCCCCGCCAGGTTCTCGGTCTCTGTCGTCCGGATCTGTCGAGGCCGACATTTACGCGCACTCATCCTGAGCGAGTGCGTCCCGTGGTGGCAGGTCGCCCATGGGAAGCCGCAGCGTAACTCTGCATGAACCTCTTCTTCGACGAATGCGTATCTGCAAGCGCTGCCGTG
>VXPN01000225.1 GCA_009839535.1 Boseongicola sp. SB0662_bin_57
TTTCTGGTTCGACTTCCGGGATGCATCCGTGCGCGATGCATATCTCGCTGACGAAATGCACCAGAGGATCGGTGCACGACTTGTCGCCGAGCTCGAAGGTGGTGCCGATGGCGTGTTCGTTCTCGATTTCGAGATGTGACGCCGATCAGCGATAGGCCAACAGGCGGTTGATGCCGGACTGCACTTTCTTGCCGTCTTGGTTTGTGACATCGAAGTCGAGCACCAGAACGGCCTGATCTTCCTGTCTTGCCCTATTGATTGCCGCAATGGTGATCGTCACCGCAATCCGGTCACCTGCGAGCACGGGCAGATGGAAGCTCCATTGCCAGTCCAGCGAAGCCCTGGCGCGAAACTGCGCAGGCGCCCGGTTCTTCAACCCGTCGATCAAGGAAAGCACGAGAAGTCCGTGCGCGACCTTCGCGTCAAATCCATGGCGACGGGCTGCCTCGTCGGACACGTGAATCTCGAACCTGTCTCCCGTCATGTCGGCGAAGGCGTCGATCATCTCCGCCGTGATGGTCATGAACCCGCAATCGACGCGGTCCCCGCGTTTGAGAGTGGCAGCGCCGTGATGGCCTGGAGGAAGGAGGCGCATCGCGGTGCCGCCCTGACGTGCTGGTCCCGTTTCAGCCCGGCACGGGCGCGTCTTCTCGCAGCAGCTGCCTTTCCTTGAGCTCCGACCAGAAGTCGGCCGGGATCGGATGGCTGAACCAGGCGAGGTTCCTTTCCAGCTGCTCGACCGTGCGCGTGCCGGCGATGAAGCTCGGTATCGCAGGATGCGCGACAACGAATTGCAACGCAGCGGCCGGCAGGGGCACGCCGTGGCCGGCGCAGACCTGTTCGATCTTCCTGACCTTTTCCATGATTTCCGGCGGCGCCGGTGCGTAGTTGTACTTTGCACCTTCGATCGCGCCCGTTGCCAGGATCCCAGAGTTGAAACCGCCGCCAATGACCACGGCAGCGCCGCGTTCCTCACAGAGCGGCAGGAACTCTTCGAGCGATTCCTGTTCGAGAAGCGTGTAGCGTCCGGCGAGAAGAAAACAGTCGAAATCGCGTTGCTTGAGCGCGTCGTGGCAGACCTCCCACTCGTTGACGCCAACACCGATGGCCTTGACCACGCCTTGATTGCGCAGTTCCTCCAAGGCGGCCCAACATGTGTCCATGGCCTGCCGAAAGACATCGGGCTGTTCGTCACCCCGGGTGAAGCGATCAACGTCGTGGATGAAGCAGATGTCCATCCTTTCGAGATTGAGCCTCTGCAGGCTGTCCTCGAACGCCCTCATCGTGCCGTCGTAGGTGTAGTCGAAATGCATCGTGAACCTGCCTGCATTGGTCCAGGGCACATAGTCGATGTCGTCCTTTCGAGCAGGCTTCAGGACGCGCCCCACCTTGGACGACAGCACGAAATCATCGCGGTTCTTCCAGCGCAGGCTGTGGCCAGTGCGCAGTTCCGAGAGCCCATGGCCATACATTGGTGCAGTGTCATAGTAACGGACTCCAGCGTCCCATGAAGCCTGTATCATCCCGTCAGAGGTCTCTTCGTCGATCTCGCGAAAGATGTTGCCTATGGGTGCCGTGCCGAATCCAAATGCGGTGACCTCCAAGGCGACGCGACCGAACTTCACCAATGTATCGGGTTGCATGCGCATTCCTTTCCAAGTAACTGTCTGGTTAGTTATATGGCTCATGGCGAACCGGCAAGAGGATTTTCCGGCCAGGCATCATCGGTGAACTTCCGGGGCGCTGGCGTGGTTGTCATTGGCCAAGCGTGGAAATGAAGGGAGCATTGAGCAAAGTCGAACTTGCGTAACCGCTGCAGCGGTGGGAAAGGTACGCAGCCGCGGTACCATGTCTGACCACTTGGCGGGCCGTCCGGCCTGGAAAGCCGCGGACTGAAAGTGATCCAGGATGGACGAAGTTGTTGCGGTTGCTCAAAGAATTCGACAGGTTGCGGAAGGCGCAGAAATCGGGCGTGCGCGAAGCCGGTGCATTCTCTGCGGACATCTGGCGGAAACGCAGCCCGCAATGGGTCCGTGACGCGGTTGTTGGCCGCCGTCGGGGGCCGTGCTGATTGACATTGACTGCCGTCACGCCGATACAGGCGTTTCGGAAACCACGCCTGCGGATGCGGGCAACGGAAATGGCCAACACGTTGGGAGGACAACATGGCATACATGAAGACCAGAATTGCCGGAGTACTGGCAGCCACATCGCTTGTGGCAGGAGCAGCAAACGCAGGTGATGTGGAGGTGCTGCATTGGTGGACATCGGGCGGTGAAGCGGCCGCGCTGAACGTGCTCAAGCAGGATCTCGAAAGCCAAGGCGTCGGTTGGCAGGACATGCCGGTTGCTGGCGGCGGCGGAGAGCAGGCAATGACGGTCCTGCGCGCTCGTGTCACCGCAGGCAATGCGCCGACGGCCGTGCAGATGCTGGGCTTCGACATCCTGGACTGGGCCAAGGAAGGCGCTCTTGCCGACCTGAACGAGATTGCCGCCCAGGAAGGCTGGGACGCGGTCGTGCCGGAGGCTCTGCAGGCGTTTGCAAGGCATGACGGCAAGTGGATTTCGGCACCCGTGAATGTCCATTCCACGAACTGGGTCTGGGCCAACAAGGCAGTGCTCGATGCCAACGGCATCTCGGTTCCGCAGACATGGGACCCCCCGTTCCACTCTGAAGTGCAACACCTGATGTAGTGTTGCGAGGCGTCGG
>VXPN01000077.1 GCA_009839535.1 Boseongicola sp. SB0662_bin_57
AGTTGCAATCGAGGAACAGGCGGTTCTCGATGCCGGACCTTGCCGCGGCTTCAGCAGCGGCAAGAGATTGATCCGCCGTGACCATGGAAAAGACGACGTCGCAGGTCGAGATGGCCTCGCGCAACTCTTGGCATCCCCGGATGCCATCGGCTCTGTAGTCGGCGTGCTTTCCGTCACTCACGGATCCCGGAAATCCAGTCTTGATGTCATAGGCCGAAACGTCAGGCATGCCGGTCGCTGACCAGCCCTGCACGAACGCCCGCGCAGCCTCGCCATAGCCCAAGAAGGTCACCCGCAGGAAGTTGCCTGCATTTTTGTGCACCATCTCCGACACCTCCACGCACCTGACGATGCTACCAGAATTTGCAACTAGCTGATTCAAAGCCACTTTCTATCGCGCGTCAAGAACCTGAAACCGACCGAAACGCCCCCATCCGGTTCGCCAACGCAACTGACTCGGGAGAGAATCCATGGCAAACCACCGCCTGACACAACGCCTGATCGACACCCTCACGCCCGGCAAGTCCGTTCGCGAGATCCGCGACAAGGAACTCCGCGGCTTCGGATTGCGGATCCTGCCATGCTGCGTGCAGGCGCAAGGCGACGGACGGCGCCAGTGGACGACTGACGGCCGCACCGGCACAGCGCATGCGGCGGCCAGCGACACGGGCCGCGACAGTCGTCAGTCAAGGGACATCATGCTCCCCTCCCGACCGGAAGCCAGGACGTCCGACCGTTCCCAATCGCTGCGGTCAATCGTCGCCTACCGCTCCCGGGTCAGCCGGAACCCGACCCCGACGCCGCCGCCTTCGCGCGCCTAGGTCGACCCCCGACGAGGACCGCACGCGTCGCCACTCCTTGGACCAGCAGAGCCCGGCCCCAGCCGCGGCCTCCGCGCCTATGCTGGGCACCAGCCAGAAGCCGTGGCTGAGGCTCTCCGAGAACGCCATGTCCGGCGCGGGATGACGTGGCGGGCGGCGCCCAAGAGCTGCATGGCGCTGAACCTGAGAACCGCTCCCACAAGCGCCGTGCCCACGACGAGCACGGTGGCGAGCTTGCCGCCTGTGCCGCCGACGATGTCCTCGACCGTGTCGAGCGGCGCGTCGAAAGTTGTGTCGGTGCCCGCCGACGCAATCTCCAGCGCCGCCTGGACGGCAGCCGCCGCGAGGCACGCCAGGACGTCCCTGCCGAACTCTGCGACCGCGCCACAGCTGCAGGCGGGCGCCACGCTCGTCACCGTCGCCCTCGCCGGTCCGCTCCTAGGAGCGCGGTGCCGTCGTCGGACGTGGACGCGCGGCGGCGCGTCGCCGTCCACGCCTCTAGGTCCTCGCGCCGGTACCGGATCAGCGTGCCGAACTTGTGAAAGACCGGCCCGCCTCCGGAGACCCGGTAGCGTGACAGCGTCTTCGCCGACAGCCCCAGCAGCCGGGCCGCCCTATGCGTGTCCAGGTAGATGGTCTGTTCCCTCATATCCCTTTCCTCGTGTTCCGTGAGTCGCGCCGGCGCCGGGACGGCGCGGGCGCAGGTCCCGCAATGAGAGCCGGAATTCCGGTCGCCGGGGATGGTCGTTTTGCGATTCCCGAAACGACCGTGCAGGCGGGGTCTCGCGAGAACAGGAAAGGACGGGACGATGACGGGTCGCGGTGGCACGGTGCAAGCGACCACCAGACAGGGCGCGAACTAGAGCCTCGACCACCGTCGCACGCGGCAAGCCTGACGAATCTCGGACAGCAATTCGATTGGACAAAAACGCTGTAACGCTGGGGAACAGCACATCGCGGCGAATCGATGCGGTCCCTTTCTCCAAGCTCTCCTGTTGGCACCGATAAACACACGACCTACTCCCCAGAAGGCGAGAGGCCGCGGACTTGTTGGTCAAGTGTTGCCGGATTTTTGGTCAAGTGTGATCAGATTCTTGGTCAAATGCTGTCAGATTTTGCAATCGGTCCGACATTTCCTCGCGACCTCCATGCGCTCCGCAATCAGATAGTCACGTCATGAATTCAATCCCCAGACCCGGCGGGTCCCCGCATATCCGCAACGGTGCTTCCAGCCCGTGACGACCCGAATCCATCCGGTCGATCCCTGAAAACGACTCCGTCCATGCAACGCCTTGAATTCGTGCAGAAAACGACCAGTTTGCCGGACGATCCGGCCGTGTTCCACCGCCTTTCAGCCCCTTTCACGCAAGCCGCCGCCCAAGTCACGCAAGAGCGTCCGCAAGGCGTTGAATCGTTGACGTTTTTCGTGACGCCGACCAGTTCCCGTCCCCGGCATCCGCCGTTCCGTAATCACATAGTCACCGAATCGATTCGATCCCCGGACCTGGAGGTTCCCCGAATGTCCTGTCCCGAACGCGCGCTTTGCGCATGCGTCGCAATCGTTCAGTCGAGCCGTGGAAGCGATTCATCCACTGGCACGTTCGAAATTGCACAATGGGATCATGACCAAGGCCGCACGACGCACCCACCCCCGGAGACCCGGCAGGCCCGCGCCCGACGGCGAGATGCCAGGCGGCGAAGCGCGCGAGCCCGTCCTCGATGCCCGTCGGCGCCTCCAGGCACGGGACCGGCCTTCCGCCCGTGTCCGGGGCGTCGGCCATGACCTCGCCGCGCGCCGCCGGAACCCGCTCCCGCCGCGCGCGCCGCCCGAGCGCGGCCTCGAGGGCGTCCACGAACGCCTCCAGGCCGGTCGCGGCGGGGTG
>VXPN01000229.1 GCA_009839535.1 Boseongicola sp. SB0662_bin_57
TGGGCCTTTCGCTCGCCACCGCGCTCTGGTCCGGAGTGCAGGCAATCAATGCAGAAGCGCGCAAGTCCTATGCGGAGGCGGCCGGCATTCTGGGCGGCGGCGGACTCTCCGAGCTCGTTCGGATCGATGGAAGCATGATTCCTGTCAAGACCCATGCGGCCCTTCGCAGGGCCGGCTGGCTTGTCAGCCCGCTCGTCGATGGGTGGCTGTCCGCAGAAGGCGGCCGCGTTCGGCTCCTGGGCATGGATCCGTTCACGATTCCTCAGGACGCGAGCATCGCCAGCTATGCCGAGCCGGGCCTCTATCCGGAACTGGTCGGGAAGAACGGGCTCCTCATCACCAACCAGGCAACAGCGGCCCGACTGCCGGATCTCGGTGACAGGCTGCGCATCGTCGAGAACCTGGCTCCGAACATGATCCTTGCCGACATCACGACCGCGCAAGAGCTCCTGGGCGTGAAGGGATTCAGCAGGATGCTTCTGGCTCCCGACCAACCACTGCTCCGCCACGATCTTGCGTCCGTGGCGCCCGAGATTGCGATCAAGCCACCAGCCACGGCAAACGATCTCGGACGCCTCACCGACAGCTTCCACCTGAACCTGACTGCATTCGGGCTCCTGTCGTTTGCCGTCGGGCTCGCAATCGTGCACGGCTCCGTGGGCCTTGCGTTCGAACAGCGCCGGCCGGTCCTGCGGACGCTGAGGGCGCTCGGAGTTTCGTCCCGCCGCATTGTCCTTTGCCTGATCCTCGAATTGCTGACGCTGGCGCTTGTTGCCGGCGCGCTGGGAATCATTGTCGGATACGTCATGGCAGCCGCACTGCTTCCCGATGTCGCCGCCACGCTTCGTGGCCTCTATGGCGCGACCGTCAACGACGCGCTCACTCTCTCGCCTCTCTGGTGGCTGGGCGGCGTCGGCATTGCGTGCATCGGCACCGCCGTATCCGCCGCGAACGGACTGTGGCGCGTCGCCAGAATGCCTCCCCTCTCGCCTGCCCGTCCACGCGCATGGATCATGGCCAGCAGCCGCGCGATGCGGTGGCAGGCCGTGGGCGCAGCCATTTTCCTGACTGCCTCCCTTTGTGCCGTAGCCCTTGGCGGCGGGCTCGTAAGCGGCTTCGTTCTCGTTGGAGGCTTTCTCGCTGCGGCCGCGCTTCTCCTTCCGATGATCCTGTCGTCGCTCATCGGCTTCGCGGCTCGATGGGCAACGGGACCGATCGGACAGTGGTTCTGGGCGGACACGCGGCAGCAGTTGCCAGGCCTTTCGCTGGCGCTCATGGCGCTGCTGCTGGCGCTCGCGGCAAATGTCGGCGTGGGGACCATGGTCGCGAGCTTCCGCGCCACGTTTTCCGGCTGGCTTGACCAGCGCCTCGTCAGCGACCTCTACGTGACGGTCGAGGACGAAGCCGACATCCCTGCACTCATGGCGTTCCTCGAAGGCCGATCCGACGCCGTCCTTCCGATCTGGCACGTCGACGCCGACGTCATGGGCGCGCCGGCCGAAATCTACGGCGTGGCGGATCACCCGATCTATGCCGCGAACTGGCCGCTCCTGTCGGCCCTGCCAGACACCTGGAACCGAATTGCAGAGGGCACGGGTGCATTGGTCAACGAGCAGCTTGCGCGACGCGAGGGATTGTCGCTCGAAGACAGGCTGCCCCTTCCTGGCGGATGGACGACGACGGTCATCGGCATCTACAGCGACTACGGCAATCCCCTGGGACAGGTCGTCCTGCCGCTCGATGCCTTGACCAGGCACTATCCAGACGTGGACCGCGCCGACTTCGGCATCCTCGTGCCTGATCGGAGCAGGGAGTCCCTGCATGCCGCGCTGGCAACTGAATTCGGCCTGCCCGAGGACCGCATCACAGACCAAGGCGCGATCAAGGCGTTTTCGCTGTCAGTCTTCGAACGGACCTTTGCCGTCACGGCCGCCCTCAACGTCCTTACCCTCGCCGTCGCGGGCGTCGCCATCCTGACGAGCCTGCTCACGCTCGCCTCGATGCGGCTGCCGCAACTTGCGCCCGCCTGGGCGCTTGGTCTCACCCGGACGACCCTTGGAAGGCTCGAATTCATCCGCGCACTGGTTCTCGCGGCGCTCACCTTCACGTTCGCACTGCCCGTCGGCATAGTTCTCGCGTGGATGCTGCTGGCGATCATCAATGTCGAGGCGTTCGGCTGGCGATTGCCGATGCATCTCTTTCCGCTGGACTGGGCCTTGCTGGGGGCGTTGTCCCTCGGGGCGGCAGGGCTCGCGAGCATCTGGCCCGCGTACCAGCTCGCCAAACGTCCGTCCGCGGATCTCGCCAAGGTGTTCAGTCATGAGCGCTAAAGCACTCCTGCCGTTGCTGTTCTGCTTCATGCCGTCCCTCGCCATCGCCCAGGGCTTTGCCCAGCTTGGGCAAACATCCGAGGGCTACGCCCTGCCAGACCCGACAACGCGCTTCACGTTTCCGGACGACCACGGCTCGCACCCGGAGTTTCGCATCGAATGGTGGTACGTAACCGCAAACCTCAAGGACGCCGAAGGCACCGACTACGGAATCCAATGGACGCTGTTCCGGAACGCGCTCTCGCCGAGCGGCAAGCCGGACGAACAGGCTTGGATGGGGCATGCCGCCGTTTCCACGCCGGCGGACCACCTCTTTGCGGAGCGCCTGGCACGCGGCGGCATCGGCCAGGCCGGCGTGACGG
>VXPN01000222.1 GCA_009839535.1 Boseongicola sp. SB0662_bin_57
AAGTGCCTGACATGAAAAACAGAATCAAAACAAGGACTTATGATTCAGCCTCTTACGGCTGGCTTGCCTCCTGCAGACTGTTCAGGCCTTGATCTGGCTTGGCCAAGCCTGCCTTGCAAGACATGTCTTCAGTGGCCTTGCCGGTGGCGCGGAGAATCTCACGTCGTTCCCGTCTGCTCCTTCTGGATCCTGTCCCCGGCTTCCACGCGACCCGATACCACCACCCTTGCATTGATGCCGCGCAGGCACAGCTCCCTTCCGCGCCGGGCGTTCACGAACTTCAACGCCTCGGCTCCGAAGCGGGACATGAATTTCTTGCAACCGGTGTGCGGGACTTCTGTCACCTCTACTGTTGCCGAGCCAATGACAAGCCTGGTTCCGGCGGGAAGGTTCTCCCTGGAAAGATCCAGGTCAACGTAGAACTGATCGCCCGCGAGTGCCCAACGGTCCCTGGATCCGGCAAGCAGCGATATGGTTCGCGAATTCATCAGGGTGATCTGCATGCCCGGATGCGCCGACCCATCCCTTGTTCTTCCGCTTCCGCGAGCACGCCAGTTGTCACCGACCAGCCCTTGGTCGACATCCAGTTCGCCAACTGCCACTTCTTCCCGGCTGTCCGTTTCAGGACGGCGAACGATCATCGCGATCACCCCTTCGTCCTTAGGTGACGCCAGAATGCAAGGCAGGCCCCCCTCAAGTTCGTCTGCACTTCTAAAGCACACTGCACTGGTCCTCTCCGATTTCAGATACCGAAATTGGGCTGTCTTGCGTGCCGGCATTGGTTCGGGATGCCGAGGTCGCTTGTCTGGTTTCCTTGCCTGTCGGGATCGATCCCTGCCTCGATGGACGCCCCTTCTAGGACATTGACAGCCTGTGTGCCAGATCCTTCCGAAGGTGGTTTCGTGGCACCGTCCGCCCCGCGCGATGCACTTTCACGACGGCCCGCCGGAACCGCAAGTTCGAGCATGAACGGGAGGCGGGCCCGCGAAGCACCGCAACGAGACAGGCTGGCAGAGTGGGCGAAGCGGTGCTCCCTTGCCGCCCAACGACCAGAGGCCACGCGTACGCGTTGGGTGCAGAACCGCGTCCGGCGCGTCAACTGCGTCTTCTTGCGTGACATAGGGCCCGACCTCCAAGACGCGAACACAGGGCGCCCGGGATCATGCATGGAAAATTCTTCATGGCATCCGTCCCTGACACTTTGGGTTGAACGAATTGCCTCGCGGGAGCCGATTGCCTCGTCTTCTCGCCCGACCTTGGGCACGAACACGCAGCAGCGGGAATTGCCTGGCCCGTTCCTGATTGGCCGGAGCCCAATGGCGGTGTCTCGAATTTGATCACATTGCCGCAGCGTGACACCGGGCAGCAGACAAGGACGGCTGCGATCTTCAGAGCAACGTGAATGCGCGAGGTGTCTTGCGTGTCCTTGATGTCGACTTGCCCGGTTTCGGCAATCATCCAGCCATGTCTTCCAGAACGTGACGAAACGTGTCGGCGGGTTCATGAGCAAGAGTTGCCGCCGAGATGCCTGCGGAACTCTCGATGTGGCGCCCGACCATCGCATAGCCCAGGGAGTAGCCTGCCCATCGTGGAAGGTCCTTCCAGCCGAAGTACCAGCGGACATGATCGTAAGCGTCTGAATCCCAGGCCGACAGTGCTGTCCTTGCGCACTTGGCAAGTTTCGACCCGGTGACTGCGACTTCCCACAATTCCGGCGGCGAACGGTAGAGTTGCTTGCAGAATTGCCCCGCCAGTCCTTCGGACGCCAGTGTTTCGCCCAGCCGCGAGCCATAGCCGGGGCCACGCCATCGGTGCACGTGATGAATCTCGTGCGCGACCATCCGCGCAATTGGCTCGCCCATGTTCTTTGGCAAGGCGGCGTTGTCAGGATCAAATTTCAACCGCATCTCGGTACCTGACGGCGTGTGGCCGACGTACCCTGTCTCCGGGATGACCCACTCTGAAGTGGCTTGAACGACGACATCGATCGTGATGGGCGGCGTCACCAATTCGGCGCGCTGGCGTGCGTCTTCAATTTCCGCTCTGATCTGGTCAGCGAAACCGCCGAGCCGCCCGCCTGCGTCCTCAAAGCAAATTCGCCAGCGCGCCATCGTCGTGTTCCTGTCTGTCCGGTTGTGGCGTTCATTCAGTATGTCCGCCTGATGCCAATGCCAAGGTGCAGGGTGAATGCGGAAAGATCCATCGAACCCTTCCAGTCGTCCTCGTATGGCACAAGCATGCAGGATCGGCGCAAGGCGTGCGAACGGGAATTCGCGGCGATCCGACAACAAGCCGTGAATCAACTGTGACGAACTCTACGGGTATCCGCAAAAGTTGAAAATGTTGGCTGACAAAAATTCCCAATCATCATGCTCTTGAATACCAATCATCATGCTCTTGACTTCCAATTATCACGTGGCCTATTCCCGATTTTCACGAACCGGGAGCCAGCGCATGTATGATCGATTGATCAAGCACAGGATCAAGGAATCCCTTGAAGACACGCCCGTGGTCCTGGTGGTGGGACCACGCCGGGCTGGCAAGACCACCTTGGTGCAAGACATTGAGAGCGACAGTCGAACGTACTTTACGCTCGACGATCCGGCGACCCTCGAAGCCGCACATTCCGATCCGGTTGGCTTCGTGCGGCGACTGGAACGGGCGACGATTGATGAAATCCAGCGCGCGCC
>VXPN01000529.1 GCA_009839535.1 Boseongicola sp. SB0662_bin_57
AGGGCGCGAAAGAAGAAGCTCAGGGCGCTGGCATCAGGCAGAAGGCCTTGCTCGGCAAAGTCGCGCCACGGACCGGGCGGGTTCAACCAATCGCCGGTGCGCCCAAGGCACTGGCCGGTTTCCTCCCAGAGTTCGCGAATCGCGGCAGCGGCAAACCGGTCGGGATCGGTCGATGTCGTTTCGGCCAGCAACCTCTTTCTGCAGGCCGGGTCAAGGCCGGGGCACGGCACGGATTCGTCGGCCTCGTCGACGGCGCCGCCGGGAAAGACGAACTTTTGGGGCATGAAGGCTGCGGCCTTGCCCCGTTGTCCCATCAGGATTCGGGGCACGTCTCGGGGATCCCGGACGAGGATGACGGTTGCCGCATCTTGGACTGGAACGGACATTTCGGGCAGGTCAGTCCCGCGTTCCCGCAAATTGCGCCCGCCACGTTTCCCGCTCGTCATCGGTGACCTTGCGGAAGAGCATGTCCGGTACGCCAACGGCGTGCCCAGGCTGCAGCACCGCCAGCGCGTCACTCACGTCCGATGGCCATGCGGTGTCGGACGTGTTCATCGCATCAAGCATCCGAGCCGACGCGTCCGGAATGAACGGGGCGGAGATCACCGCGTAGATGCGGATCAGGTTGAGCGCGAGGCGAACGGCGACCGCCGCGCGATCCGGATCTTCGCCATAGGCGGTCCACGGGGCGGCAGCCTGCAGGTACTCGTTGCCGGCTGCCCAGAGCGCGCGCAGTTCGGCGGCGGACTTCCGGATCTCGATCGCCTCCATGTGGGTCTCGTAGGCCTTGAGGCCGCTTTCGAGGCGCTCGACCAGAGCCTCTTCGTCCGGTCCCGGCGTCCCGCCGGACGGAACGGTGCCGCCAAAGCGCGACTTGCAGAACTTGGTCACCCGGCTAACGAAGTTGCCGAGAACGTCGGCCAGATCCTTGTTCACGCCCGCCTGAAAGTTGTCCCATGTGAATTCGCTGTCCGAGTTTTCGGGCGCATGGCTCAGGAGCCACCATCGCCAGTAGTCGGACGGAAGGATTTCAAGCGCCTGATCCATGAAGACCCCGCGGCCGAGGGAGGTCGAGAACTGTCCGCCGTCGTAGTTCAGGTAGTTGAACGACTTGATGTAGTCCACGAGCTTCCAGGGCTCGCCCGAACCGATGATCGTTGCCGGGAAGCTCAGCGTGTGGAAGGGCACGTTGTCCTTGCCCATGAACTGGACGTAGCGGACATCGTCCGCGCCCTTGTCAGTTCGCCACCATCGCTCCCACGCCGCGTCCTCCGCCCCACGCCCGTCAGTCCACTCCTTGGCGCACGCAATGTACTCGATCGGCGCATCGAACCACACATAGAAGACCTTGCCTTCCATGCCAGGCCAGGGTTCGTCGCCCCGCATTACCGGAATGCCCCAGTCAAGATCGCGGGTGATGCCCCGATCCTGAAGTCCGTCGCCGTCATCCAGCCATTTCCGGGCGATCGAGGTCGTCAGAATCGGCCAGTCGGCCTTGCTGTCGATCCAGTCAGAAAGCTGCTGCCGCAGGTTGCGCTGCTTGAGATAGAGGTGCTTGGTTGCCCGCATCTCCAGGTCGGTCGAGCCGGAAATCGCCGAACGAGGCTCAATGAGGTCGGTCGGGTCGAGCTGCTTGGTGCAGTTTTCGCACTGGTCTCCGCGCGCGCGTTCATATCCGCATTCGGGGCAGGTGCCTTCGACATACCGGTCGGGCAGGAACCGATTGTCCGTTCTGGAATAGAGCTGATTTTCAGTGACTTCCTCGATCAGCCCGGCCTCGGCGAGCCTTCCGGCGAGATGCTGTGTCAGCCTGTGGTTTTGCGCGCTCGACGACCTGCCGTACTTGTCGAACGAGAGGGCAAATCCGTCCGCAAGGTCCTTCTGGACGGCCCACATTTCCGCACAATACTCGGCAACGGGCTTGCCCGCCCTGTCCGCCGCGAGCTCCGCGGGAGTGCCATGCTCGTCGGTGGCACAGAGGAAGAGGACTTCGTGCCCCCGGGCGCGCATGTAGCGGGCATACAGGTCTGCGGGAAGCTGGGATCCCACGAGATTGCCAAGATGCTTGATCCCGTTGATGTAGGGAATGGCGCTGGTGATGAGGATGCGGCCCATCGGATGGCTCCTTCGGTTCGAAGCGCTCTTTAGCCCAGCCCCAAGCGGGCGTCACCCCATGATCCATGATCCTGGCGCCGGACAAGATTGAGACGCTACGGCCAAGGGCCTCGCGACCAAATGCGTGCTGCCGCCATGCGTTTCGGGACGGTGTGCTAGGTCGGGTCAAGGCGATGGCATGAACAGAACATCGCCGATCATCCGCCGACTGTCCGAAGCGCCGGATCAGAGCAGCCGGAACGAGCGCTTTCGACGCTGCTTTCCTGCCAGGCTGTCCATCCAGAGGTGGATGCGCGTGAAGTCCTCGTCCTCCATGCCTGAATCCGTCGCTGCCTGGATTCCGGCCAAGGTCTGGTGGCCGGTCCGCACAGGGTTGCCAAGTTCTCCCGACGAGACCACGGCCATGCCGACATCCTCGTGCAGGTTGCGGATCCGTGAACGGCCGTTTCAGGTCTTCGACAGGGCGTGATCAGGACAGCGGCGGCCCGAGATGAAGCTGCGAGCGTTGCCCGTGTTGCACACGTGCTTGCAGTTCAGGGCAGAGGGACATCGCTCACGTACTTCGGTATCTGGT
>VXPN01000395.1 GCA_009839535.1 Boseongicola sp. SB0662_bin_57
CGCGCCGGATTCTGGCCCTGCCCTGCATTCAGCACCTGACCCAGGATGGTCTCGGACACTTCGTCCTTTTCGACGCCGGCGCGCGACACGAGCTCTTCGAGAACTGCAGTTCCCAGATCATGGGCCGGGGTGTCGGCAAAACTGCCATTGAAGCTGCCGACCGGTGTACGGGCCGCAGATGCGATGACAACATTGGTCATTGTTGAATTCCTCCTGATTTGCCCGCGGGCAGCCGCTTCACCCGCGATTTCGCGCGCACATTATGCAGGTGCAGAAAAAATTCAACGGGCGAATCGTCACCCCCTGCGCACGCCGGTCATGTCCCAGCTTCCATAGTATTGTCCGACCACGTGGCGCGCCTCTGCAAAAAACAGCCATCTCTGGATCAAGGCTCCCAGAAGATGACTTGCCGCCGCAGGCACCACCAGAAAATGCGTGAACGGCAGGAGCAGCAGGACAACCGGAACCACAGCGAAGAGCAGCACCGAAATGGCCTTCAGGACCATCGCGTGCTTGCGTCCGACCTGAAACACCATTTCCCGGGTAAGGTAGCTCTCTCCCGTATGGGGCGACTCGAACGCCCGAACCCTTCCGACATGACCAAGACCCGTCGCCGTTGCCAGATCGGTGTCAGATGCCTTCTCCCGCCGTTCCTGATCGATCCAGGCGAAGACCTGGACGACGGCCAGGAGCGGCAGCGCCCACAGCGCCACGGACACGCGACCCGTCATGAGCGCACCTCCTGCAAGCGCGAATCCCAGGAAGAGCGCCGGCGGCGACCAATGGTTCCAGCGAGGCACCGTCCGCATCTGGAGATAGATCATGGACGTCGCAAAGACGGTCGCGAGGGAAAGAACGCCGCCGGCAATGCCCGGCACACGCCAGACCTTGTCCAGAAAGACGAGTCCGGCCCCATATGGCGCCATCGCGGACAGTGCGAACAGCGCCAGCCAGGCCTCGCGGCTCAGCCAGGACGATCGCCATTGCGTGAACGCCTTGAGCGCCCGTTCGGGATGACCCAGATGAAATGTCGACGCGAGGAGGCCGCCGACAGCGAGCGAAAGGGCGACGAAAAGGAAGGCAAGCGCGGACCAGCCCGTTGGCGGCGCAGCATCGAGACCCAGAAACGCCAGCATGCCGAAGCCAAGGCCCGACAGCGTGGTGAACAGGATGATGGACGGCGCTGGATGCATCAGGACAGCCGGGACAGCGTGCGATCAAGCCAGCCGGCAAATCCCTTGGAATCTTCCGCAACCGGATCAAGGAAGGGCGCGAGAACGTCCAGTTCCGGCAATTCGTCCTTGGGGCGGGGCGGCAGATAGCGGTTGACGGGCGCCGTACCCTGTTCGGGCATGAGCTCGATTCCTCCGCGTTCGGCGACAAGCCTGGAGACATCGCTCTCGGGATCCGAAAGGTCCCCGAAGTGCCTCGCGCCAGCCGGGCAGGTGCGGACGCAGGCTGGCTGGCGATCTTCCTCGGGCAGGTTCTCGTTGTAAATGCGGTCCACGCAAAGGGTGCATTTCTTCATTACCTGTTCTTCCGGATCCATTTCCCGGGCGCCGTACGGGCAGGCCCAGGCGCAAAGTCCGCAACCGATGCAGTCGCTCTCGTTGACGAGCACGATCCCGTCTTCGGAGCGCTTGTAGCTGGCGCCGGTCGGGCAGACCGTGACGCAGGGCGCGTCGGCGCAATGAAGGCAGCTCTTGGGGAAGTGGACGACCTGCGCCGGACCTGCCTCTGGCTGAATCTCGTAGGAATGGATCCGGTTGAGAAAGCTGCCCACCGGATTCGGGCCGTAGGCGTCAGCGTCCGCGAGCGGCGCGCCGTAGTTTTCCGTGTTCCATCCCTTGCAGGCCGTAACGCAGGCATGGCACCCGACACAGGTGTCAAGGTCGATGACAAGGCCAAGCGACCTTTCCGTATGGCTGGGCAGGGACGTCACGCCGGGCACTCGCAAAGCACGCAATCCGGCCCGGCGCAAGGGCACAGGCCAGGCCGGGGCGACACGGGCCTTTCGTTGCGACACGCAGCCATGACCGTAGGATCCTGAATCATGCGCCGCTCTTCTGGGCGACGAGCTCGGGGGGCTTGGCGACCGGGCTCGCCTGGGGCGGATGGCTCGGTTGCGTCTCGTCAGGCGCGGCGGCCCTTTCGATCCTGACCCGCAAGTCGAACCAGGCCGCCTGGCCTGTGACCGGATCCGAATTGGCCCAGCGGAGCCCGTCTCCCTGTGGCGGCAGCAATTCGTGAATGAGGTGGTTGAGCAGGAATCCCTTTGTTGCCTCCGGCGCACTCTCATGCAGCGACCACGCGCCCTTTCGCTTTCCGATCGCGTTCCAGGTCCAGACCGTGTTCTCGTTCAACGCCGCCATGTGCGCGACGGGCACGACAATCTCTCCGTGCGGCGAGCATAGGCGCGCCCAGTCGCCGTCCCGAAATCCCTCGGACTCCCAGATCCGTGTCGGAACATAGAGCGGGTTTCGGCCGTGAATCTGTCTCAGCCAAGCGTTTTGGGAGCCCCAGGAGTGATACATGGCCATCGGGCGCTGCGTGATCGCATGGACGTCGTAGCCGCTCTCGCCGGACGAATGTGGCGGATACCATAGGGGAAGGGGATCCATCACCTCGGCATAGCGGGCCTTCAGATGCTCCGGCGGAGACAGGCGATGACGGCCCTCCGC
>VXPN01000387.1 GCA_009839535.1 Boseongicola sp. SB0662_bin_57
AGAGAAAGCGAAGAGA
Source organism: Boseongicola sp. SB0662_bin_57 (assembly GCA_009839535.1). Lineage (GTDB taxonomy): Bacteria > Pseudomonadota > Alphaproteobacteria > Rhodobacterales > Rhodobacteraceae > JAJEFO01. Next base: position 17 of record VXPN01000387.1, read on the forward strand.
TGCAACCATTTCCTTTGTCGCACTCTCGGAAGGACGGTCCGCGACTCGAAGCCTCGCTTTGGCTCTCGGAAAAAGGAAGACGCCTGTCGCCAGCGTTGGCAGGGCTTAGCCGGATTCAAACTTCCTGGTAAAGAAATGTCCACCTGTTCCGGCACGAGGGAGTCGCGACGCCCCATTGAGATCGCCTCTTCGAGCGCCTGCATCGCGCCTTCGGCCATGATCGACTTCACGCCCGCATCCCCTGTCATCTGCCTGCAGTGGCCGACATCCTTTGCAGCGTTCCGCACCGAAAACGCCAGCCGGCCCGGATTGCCTTCGACGGCATACGCCTTGATGAAATCCATGGGAATTATGCCGTTGACTGAAACGCGGTGCGTTCCAGCCTGCGGCTGATTTCACGGGTCAGCAGAGGTTGCCAACGCAAACGCCTCGTTTGCATGGCCCTGGCATTTGGGCCTCGCGGCGTGGCCGCGCATTGCCGTGTCGAAGATCGGCGGGAATGCCGCCCGTCTGGCTTGCGCGGAATGTGTCATGTTCCACCGTTTCAGTCGACTACATGATCCTCCAGCATTTCCACCGCAGGTCCTGACGACACGTCAGGTTCCGACGCGGACCATCAGTCGTCGAAAGCTGTGGATCACGCTGATCTTCGCCGGAACGGGTTCTTCGACGAGTTCAAAGCGTTCAACGCGATCTGCCAGTGCATTGAACAGGCAGTTCATTTCAAGACGGGCGAGGTGCATTCCAAGGCACGCATGCGTGCCACGCCCGAATCCGACGTGACCACGCGTATTCCGTTCGATGTCAAAGCGGTCCGGGTCCTCGAACCTTGACGGGTCGCGGTTGGCGGCGCCGAACATCATCATGGTCCGGCTCCCCTTCGGCAACTTCGTTCCGCCGACCTCCACGTCTTCTTCGACAAGGCGCGACAGTGTCTTGATCGGTGTATTGAGCCGAACGACTTCCTCGATGGCGTTACGCAAGAGCGACCGGTCCTGTCGAAGCTTGTCCCATTGATCCGGGTTTCGGGCAAACAGCATCACGCCGTACCCGATGGCCGAAATCGTCGTGTCGAGGCTGGGCGCAATGTAGTCCCGCATCAGCGAGATCGCCTTCCGGTGCTCCATCCCGGCCTCGACCGCCATGCGCGTTGCACGATTGGCCCAGCCGTCGGGGCTGAGACCGTTCAGCACCTCGGGATCGTCCAGGAACTGGCGCAACTCGCCCAGGTTCCTGACGGCCGTCTCCCTGCGGTCCCGCGGATCTCCCATCAGCTCAAACGTGGCGCCGGCCCATTTCAGCATGTGCTCCTTGCCTTGGGCGCCCAGCCCCACCAAGTCACGCACGATTGCCAGCGGCAGATGCGTCGCAAGATCGCCGACGGCGTCAAACTCACGCTGCGCCACCACGCGGTCGGCAATGAATTGTGCCTCTTCCTCGATCCGGGCACGCACCTCTTCCAGCGCCTTCGGCGTGAGCGGCCCGAACGTGATGGCCCGTGTCGCATCGTGCTCGGGCGGGTCGGAATTGAGAGTGCTGCCGATGAGGAACGCGTTGACCGTGTCGTCGATCGAAACGCCCATGCCGGAGCGAAAGACCTTGTGATTGCGCAACGACGTCGTCAGCGCCTCATAGCCACAAATCGCATGCAACCGGTTTCTCGGCAGCCAGACGACCGGACCCGTGGCCAGCATCTGGCGATAGGCCGGAACCGGATCCATTACATGTTCATCGCTGAAGAAATCGATGCCACAGACCGGAGCTTCGGCGCCTGAATTCCTGGTTGCGGACGCTGGCAAAGCTGGTCTCCGATCCCGGACGTTTAGGGGCAGTCGGTCTGAACGCTAAGGTCTTGCGCGCCGCCTGGCAACCAGAGGACAAGCATTGACGGGTCGTCAGATGCGGAACTATTCATTTCGGCAAACCGGCGTCTTGGGCGCTGCAGGGAACTGCTCGATGCTGACCGCAACCACCGGCGTGACCCACCACGACCGATCTCGGTCGACCCCCGGCCACGTGCTTCTTGCCCCGTCCGGCGGCAATCAGGTCTACCTGATCGACTACGATGGAGTGGCAGGACACCGCTGGACAGTCGGCAGCGGACTGACCTTCTGGTGCACCCTGCTTCCGAACGGAAACCTCTTCGTCAACGAGCGTTCCGAAGAGCGCAAGGGCGTTGTCCTGACCAGCAGCGGCCTGATGCGCGAATACGACTGGGAAGGCCACCTGGTATGGGAGCATTGCGACCCGTACCAGCATCACGACGCGCGGCGGCTGCCGACCGGCGGAGCCGTCTATCTGGCATATGCCGAGATCGGTCCCGAGGATCAGGCATCTGTCAGGGGTGGCGTTCCCGGTTCGGAAACCGAGGCAGGCATCTGTGGCGAAGTCATCCGCGAAGTCGATGAGACCGGCACCGTCGTCTGGGAACGCCACCTTACGGAGTTCGGCAGCGACCGCTTCCCTCTGCACCGCAATGCCAACCGCTGGTCCACGGGGCATACGAACACGATCGTTCCGCTGGAGGACGAAAAGTACCTGATCAGTTGCAAGGTCCTGAACCTCGTCTTCATCCTCGATCGGCAGTCCGACGAGATAGTCTGGCACTATCAGGACGACGAGATGGGCGGCCAGCACGACGCGCAGATGCTCGACAACGGCA
>VXPN01000483.1 GCA_009839535.1 Boseongicola sp. SB0662_bin_57
GCACGCCGCGCCGGTCGAAGTCGACCTCCATCTCGAAGCTCAGGTTCCCGATGTCTATGCCGAGTTTCTGGGCGCATTTGTGGCCGATGACGTTTGTGCAGCCGATCAGTGCCGAATAGGCCGTGACGGTGGGCGACGGGCCCTCGTTGGTGCCGCCGCGCGCCGTCGGCTCGTCAATGACGGCCGTCAGGCCGTCGGCCTCGATTTCGCTCCGGGCGTGACTTGTGCCGCGCGCGGTCAGCTTGATTGTCATTTCGGTCTTTTGCCGGATCGCCATTGTTCCCTCACGCAAACGAGCATGCTTCATCGAACGGAAACCGCGGCAGCTTCTGAAACAGCGCGGTCTCGTCGGCATAGCCGAGGTTGATGAGAAAGTTGGATTTCAGCGTCGTGCCGGCGAAGAACTCTTCGTCGACCACTTCATTCGAGAACCCTGACATCGCGCCAACGTCCAGCCCCACGGCACGGGCCGCGATCATGAAGTAGGCGCCTTGCAGGGTGCCGTTGCGAAACGCCGTGGCCTCGATGTGCGCGGTCTTGCCCTCGAACATCGGGCGGCGGTCGTCGTGCGGGAACAGAAACGGCAGATGGGCCCAGAACTCGAGGTCATGCGCGACGATTGCGGTAACCGGCGCGGTGCGCATCTTGTCAATGTTCGCAGGCTTCAAGGATCTGGCGAGCCGGTCCTTTCCTTCCGATGACGTGACGAAGACAAACCGCGCCGGGCAGGAATTCATGCTGGTCGGTCCGGCTGCCGCGGTCTCGTAGATTGCCTGCAGCAGTTCGCGCGGAACGGGCCGATCCTGCCATGCATAGTGGTTGCGCGCGCCGCGCAATATCAGGTCAATGCAGTCGTCGTCCAGCGCAGGCTTGCGCATGCGCAGTGCGCGGACCGCCGCCTGTGCATCGTTTCGTTTGGCTTCAAGCGCATCGGAAGTGATCGACATCAATGCCTCCGCCCGTGTGTCGCTGCATTGTCCCGCGCAACACTGAGCGTGACGTGCGTGTTTGCCATGTGCACCGAAGACCCCCCCATTGAACTATGGCCATGCCCTGCACTTTTGCCCACGTTTTTGCCCTTGTCAAATAAAATCGATATTTTAGACTTCAAAGGGAGCCAAGGAGGTGATGATGGTTGCCTGGAACGACTACAAGACGATTGCAAGGGACCGGGGCGCATTGGCGCTTGAACTGTATGTCGTTGAATCCACGCCGCAAAAGGCGCCCGACGATGTCAAGCAATGTCTTCCTGCGCATCTGGAGTACCAACGCGAACTTGAGCGGCGGGGCGCTCTGGCGCTGGCGGGTCCGCTGTCGGACCCGACGGGTGAATCAATGGAAGGCGCCGGCCTGATCGTCTACCGGGCCGGAAGCATTGCGGAAGCGAAACAGCTCGCGGAAGACGATCCGATGCATCAGGGCGGCGTGCGTGGCTTCACGTTGCGCAAGTGGCTGGTGAACGAGGGCAGCGTCTCCTTGAATGTCGGCCTGTCCACGGGAAAGGCGCAGCTCAGCTAAGGAAATTCGGGATGCTGGCCACCAACACGCTGGGGGACCTTCTCACGACGTTGCTTGATCGGCGGCCGTTCGGGAGAAAGATCGAGGACGGGCGAAAGATCAAGGAAGTCTGCCTCGCTCTTCTGATCGAGACCGACGAGACTTCGGGCCGGCAGTTGGCAGCCACCATCCTGAGCCGATATCGCATGCTGGACCGCGACCGGAAGATCGCGTTCTTCGAATTCCTGAACGACGAGCTGGATCTTGACGCCGCGAGAATTGCGGAATCGGCAGAGGCCTACGGTTCGGATCCTTCGCTTGAGAACTTCCGGACTCTTTCCAATGCCTCCGAACCGCAAAGGCAGATCCTGCTTCGCCAAATGAACGAAGCGCCCGGGGCCACGGCGGAAATCGTCCGGATGCGAAGGGACCTGCTGGCCCTGCTGGAAGAGCGGCCGGAACTTGGCAGGACCGATCACGACATCGTTCACTTGCTGCGCAGCTGGTTCAATCGGGGCTTTCTGGTCGTGAGGCAGATCAACTGGGAGAGCCCGGCCTCGATTCTGGAGAAGATCATCGCTTATGAGGCTGTGCACGAAATCGGCACCTGGACCGACCTGCGCCGCCGCCTGCAGCCGACGGATCGGCGTTGCTTTGCGTTCTTTCACCCTTCGATGCCGGATGAGCCGCTGATTTTCGTGGAGGTGGCGCTGACCAATGGCGTTCCGAACTCCATTCGATCGGTGCTGTCCGAAGAGCGTGAGGTCATGGACGCGGAAGACGCGGACACTGCCGTGTTCTACTCCATTTCCAACTGTCAGAAGGGGCTGGCGGGCGTATCGTTCGGCAATTCGCTGATCAAGCAGGTCGCGCGTGACCTGTCTCACGACCTGCCCAACATAAAGGCGTTCGTGACCCTGTCGCCGATCCCCGGGCTGATGCACTGGCTGCGGAGCGAAGGAATCCCTGAAGGTGGTGGCCACCCTCAGGGTGTCGAAAGGCTCGCTGCGAAGTACCTCTTGGACGCCAAGGGGCCGGATGGCCTGCCCTTGGACCCCGTTGCTCGCTTTCACCTCGGAAACGGCGCACTCGTGCACGCGATTCACTCCGACGCCGATCTTTCGGACACGGGCATCGCGCAATCGTCGGGCGTGATGGTGAACTACCTGTACGACCTG
>VXPN01000191.1 GCA_009839535.1 Boseongicola sp. SB0662_bin_57
TCGTGACGGCGGGCTGGTGGGGCGGCTACAAGGCGATCCCGGCCGGAGGGCTGACATTGGCGCACCTGATCGCGAAGGGCGATCCCCATCCCCTGATGGCGCCATTCACCTTGAACCGGTTCAAGCATCTCGACTACGTGATGGAATCCGGAACGACGACGGCGCGATAGGGAGACGGATCGATGATGCTCATCCCATGTCCGTTCTGCGGTCATCGAAACGAAAGCGAGTTCGCCTATGGCGGTCCCGTGAAGCCGGACCGGCCCGAACCGCATGAGACAGGCGATGAAGACTGGGTCGAATGGCTGACAACCGTCCCCAATCCGCTTGGTCCGGTCGAGGAGCGCTGGTGGCATGTGAAGGGATGCGGCACGTGGCTGACGATCTGGCGGGACACGCGGACGCATGAAATCGTCGAGGGGCCAGGCGATGCAGGTTAGGCGCCTCCCATCCGGCGGCAGGATTGATCGGGACCGGCCGCTGGCCTTTCGCTTCAACGGCAAGGGGTACATGGGATTTTCGGGCGACACCTTGGCGTCTGCATTGCTTGCCAACAAGGTTCGGCTGACTGCGCGAAGCTTCAAGTATCATCGGCCTCGGGGGATCATGGGATCCGGTCCGGAGGAACCCGCGACCTTGGTGGAGCTGGAGGGTCGCCACGCATCCGCCAACCGTGCGGCGACAACGGTACGGCTGGAAGACGGGATGGCCGCGCGGTCGGTGAATTGCTGGCCGTCGCCGGGACTTGACCTTGGCGCGGTCAGTCAGCTGTTCGCGGGTCTCATCCCGGCGGGCTTCTACTACAAGACGTTCAAGTGGCCGGGTTGGCGCCTGTACGAGCCAGCCATCCGCAGGGCTGCGGGTCTTGCGGGCGCGCCGGACGCGCCGCCGCAGGACGGGCATTTCGAGGCGGTGCATGCGCATGCAGACGTTCTGGTCGTCGGGGCGGGACCGGCCGGACTGATGGCGGCCCTTGTCGCCGGTCGCGCCGGGTGCCGGGTCTTCCTGGCCGACGAGCGAGCCGAGGCCGGCGGGAGCCTGCTCGACCGGCGCCTGGAGATCGCGGGAGGACCGGCATTGGACTGGGTGGCTGAAACCGTCGCCGAGCTGACATCGATGCCAAACGTCATGCATCTGCAGGACGCGACCGTTTGGGCCTACCGCGAGCACAACTTCCTGATGGTGAACGAGCGGTCACCGGCCAACCCAAGCATACAAGAAAGGAACTGGCGGGTGCGGGCGGGGCACGTGATTCTCGCGACGGGAGCGATCGAGAGGGGCCTCGTCTTTCCGGACAACGACCGTCCTGGCGTGATGCTGGCCTCGGCCGCTCAAGCCTACGTCAACCGGTTTGCCGTGAAACCGGGCGAAAGGGCGGTGGTCTTCGCCAACAACGACAGCGCGTATGCCGCCGCTGCCAATCTTCTGGCGTCGGGCGTCGACGTGGCTGCTATCGCGGACAGCCGAGACGCGGTGCCTGGCCATGCAAGTGACATCGCTGGAGACATCCCGGTCATGGCCGGGTCCGTCGTCACTGGCGTCCGAGGGCAACGGTCGGTCAAGGGCGCAACCGTTTCCGGGCGAGACGGGAGGGGCGCCTCGACGATCGAATGCGACATGCTGCTCCACTCCGGCGGATGGAACCCGGCCGTGCACCTGTTCTCCCAGTCACGCGGAAGTCTCCGCTACGACGAGTCTCTTGCGACATTCGTGCCCGACGAGGCGGCGCAGGCCTGCGTTTCCGTCGGTGCCGCCGCCGGAGAGTTGTCGCTTGCTTCAGCATTGCGGACCGGTGCAGAGGCGGTGGCCCGAACAACGGGAACGGAGATGCCCGATCTTCCCACGGCGACCGGGGAAAGCTACGCGATCACGCCGCTTTGGCGCGTCGATGCACCTGGCGCCAAGGGCAGGGCATTCCTGGACATTCAGAACGACGTCACGGTCGACGACGTGCATCTCGCGCTTCGCGAGGGCTATGACAATGTCGAGCATGTCAAGCGCTACACGACAGGCGGCATGGGGTTCGATCAGGGAAAGACGGGCAACATTAACATTATCGGCACGATTGCACTGCAGAAGGGCGTGCCGCTTCAGGATGTCGGCGCAACGACATTCCGGCCGCCTTACACCCCCGTGTCCTTTGGAGCGATAGGAGGCATCCGGGAAGAGAGCGTCGTTCTGCCATACCGCCACACGCCCGTGACCCGGTGGAACCTCGATCACGGCGCGTTCATGTACGAGGCCGGCGCCCGCTGGCGGCGGCCGGGGTATTTCCCGCGCGGCGACGAGACGTTTCAGGAGACCGTCAACCGCGAGTGCCGTGCCGTTCGCGAAGGTGTCGGAGTCTATGACGGGTCCCCTCTCGGGAAGTTCGAGCTGAAGGGACGTGACGTCGGTCGCTTCCTCGACCACGTCTACACGAACCTGATGTCAACGCTGGAGCCCGGCCAGTGCCGCTACGGGTTCATGCTGACCGAGGATGGCCTGATCCTTGACGACGGCGTCGCCATGCGACTGGGAGAGCACCGGTGGCTTGTTTCCACCTCCACGGCACATGCGGACACCGTGAACGGACATATGGAGGAATTGCTTCAGACGCAGTTTCCTGCCTGGAACGTCTACGTGACGACCGTGACCAGCCAGTGGAACAACGCGACGGTATGCGGCCCGAAGGCGCGCGCGGTCGTGGCCGCCCTGGGCACTGATATCGGCCTCTCGCCCGAGGAACTGCCGTTCATGCGATTCGCCGACGGCCATGTGGCCGGGCTGCCAGCACGTGTCGTTCGGGTCAGCTTCACGGGCGAGTTGTCGTTCGAGATAAACGTTGCACCTCGGCACATGCGCGAACTTTGGGAACGGATCATGGAAACAGGTGTACCCTTCGGGATCGAGCCGGTAGGGTCGGAAGCCAGCCACGTGCTTCGGGTCGAGAAGGGATTCCTTTCCCTGGGACATGAAGTGGACGGCACGGTGGATGCACATGACCTCGGCATGGGCTGGATCATGTCAAGGAAGAAGGCGGACTACGTCGGCAAGCGTTCGGTCGAGCTGCGGCGCCGGAGCAAGGCAGTTAGACGTGAGCTTGTGGGCTTGCTGCCCGTCGACAAGAAAATCCAGATCCCGGAGGGCGCACCGTTGACTCCCGGCGGAGAGAAGCGCCCGTCCGAAGGTCTTGTGACCGCCTGTGTCTGGAGCGTCGTCCTGAATCGATGGGTCGCGCTGGCGCTTCTGGAGAACGGAAAGTCACGGCACGGCGAAACCGTCCATGTCCGCTTGAAGGATGCGACGATCGCCGCGGACGTCATGGAGCCGGTTTTCTACGACCCTGATGGCAGGAAGATGAGGTCCTGAGATGGGCTACGACGCGTCATTCGAACGGCTTCCGATCAACGCGTGTTTCGACCTGAAGGGATCGGAGTCCGCTTTGGGTGAGTGGATGGGTGCGGAGTTGCTGCCGGGCTTTCCGACAGAGGCGAATCGCTGTTGCAAGGCGGACGGCCTTTCCCTCGATCATGTAGGCCCGTGCCGTTGGCTCCTGCAGGCGGACATTGACCGAGAGGCCGAACTGAACGCGGCGTTGCGTCCGCACGCCGCCCCGGCCGAAGCGAGCATCGTCAGGATCTCGGACACGATGACGACCTTTCGCGTCGCTGGAGCCGATGCGGCGCATGTACTGGCCATCGGTTGCCCGCTCGACCTGCATGACACTGCATTCCCGGAGGATGCGGTGAGCTTCACCGAGTTCTTTGGCCATAAGGCGCTGGTGCGCCGATGCGCAGGCGGGTTCGACGTTTCCGTCGAGCAGAGTTTCGGCGACATGACGGAGGATTGCCTGGCACGCGCGTTGCGTTGACCCGGAGGCATGAATGACACGGACGCATATCCACAAGTACGAAACCCGCTACCATGCGAAGGCGACCTATTCCAAGGCCATACGGGCTCGAGGCGACCTTGTCGTCATGCAAGGCCAGGTCGGCACGCTGCTGGACGGCACCGTCATCGGCGAAGGGGACCCGGGCGCGCAGGCGGATCAGGCCTGCCGCAACATCGAACGCTGGATGACCGAGGCCGGCGGAGGTCTGAGGGACGTCGTGAAGCTGACCGTCTATGTCACGGATGTCAGCCATCGCCCGGCAGTATACGAAGCGATCAACCGTTGGTTCGAGGGCGTGCACCACTGCTCCACCGGAGTCGTGGTCAGCGCGCTTGCCGACCCGGCGTTGCTGGTCGAGATCGACGCGATGGCGGTAGTCGCCGACGAATAGTCCTCAGATCCTGACTTGAACCATTCCGTTCCTTACGCGTGTCTCGAACACCCTCATCGGGCGCGTCGCCGGCGCGCAGACCGGACTTCCGTCCCGGACATCGAATGCGCCTTGGTGCAGCGGGCATTCGATGACGTGGCCGTCGAAGTACCCGTCGCAAAGATCGGCACCGCCATGGTTGCAAAGCGCGAGCGAAGCAAAGATGCCGGTCGGCGTGTCGTAGACGGCAACCAGCCGCGGACCCAGTGACACTCGAGTGACCCAGTTCCTCTCCAGCGCGTCCACTTCGATCAGATCGGTCCAGGAGCGCTTTGCCCTGTTCACGTCCGGTCCGCTGCCGCCGCCGGTTCACGCCGAATGAGCTGGCGCAGGATGTCGAGATGCGCGCCGAGATAGCCGCGCCGCTCGACGTGGATGTGGTCCTTCAGCTTCTCGTGCAGCCTGGGCAGGGCATGGAACGGCACGGATGCCACGTAGTGGTGTTCGGCGTGATAGTTCATGTTCCAGCAAAGGAAGCGCCATGGGGCGGAGACGAGGTTCGTCCGCGTGTTCTCGGACATTTGTGCCACGGTCGGTCGCCCGACATGTTCCGTCATTCGAACGAAGCGCATCACCGGCTCGCCCAGGAACAGCGGGATGAACCAGTACCACATCAGGTCCCACCAGCCCGTCATGGTCATGCCAAGGAAGATGACGCCATAGATCGCCAGCATCCGGCGCGCGTCATTGAACACGGCCTTGTGCTCCACCGAGGGAATGAACTTCTTCTCCGCTTCGCTCAGGCGACCGGTCGCATGTCGGAATACCTCGGTGAACTTGGCACGCCAGTAAGGAACGGCGCTCAGGTACCAAAGGTACTCCCTGAATGTCCTCGGCATCGAGATCATTTCCGGATCCTCGCCGTGCAGCTGCGTGTACGTGTGATGGTCGCAGTGCTCGTAACGGAAGAACCTGTGCGGAAGCATGATGATGAGCCCGCAGATCTGTCCGACCAGGTCGTTGACCCAGCGGGTGCGGAACGCCGTGTAATGCACGCATTCGTGCTGGAGCGCGAAGTGGTGCACCAGCACGGTGCCTTGCAGCAGCATGGCAGGCCATATCAGCCAGCTGTTCCATGCAAGCGCTATCAGCGTGGTCGTGACGGCAAGGAGCCCGACCCAAAGGACCAGCCGGCGCAAGGCCGGCCCGTCCGACCGGCGCATGAACTGCTTAAGCTCCGCGCGCGAAAGTTTCCCCTCAGCCAGCGCCTGGGTCAGGGGAGTGACAATGGGATTTGCCATGGGAACCCTCGTGATTTGCCGACAGCGGTGTCCTTTTCACCTTGCTGGACGGCTCCGGAGACGGGAGTGCTCCGCACCATGCAACCGGAACATCTGGCCACATTCCCATCTTGTTACCGCGTTTTGCTCAATTGCGCAATTCATGTTCTCGGTTCCTCGGTTGACGCATCCGCGGCCGGTCCGAACTCCGGACGGTGACGGCGGCTGTCAATCCCGGCTTGGGAAGTTCGTCATGGCAACTGGTGCGATTGGGAATTCGGGTCGGTGACGGAACTCATGCCGAATTCCCGGGTCATCTGGGCGCCTAACGCCGAATCGGTGCCGCCATCCATGGCGGTTCAAGGTCAGCCCAGCGTGTCGACCAGGCCCGCATCCAAGATTCTGCGGTCCTGCGTCAGAAGCGTTGCTCCAGTTATCCGTGCGGTCGCTACCAAGATGCGGTCAGCCGGGTCGCGATGAAAGGAATCCGGCAGGGAGGCCAGTTCGGCGGCAATTGCCGGAGAGATTCCATGGCGCCGTACCAGAGGCGGCGCGACTGCCTTCTCCAGCCACTCCCGAGGCGGAATCGTCAAGCGGATGCGACCCAAACTGTACAAAGTCGCCACTTCCCAGAGCGAGATGTCGGAAACCTGCAGCGGCGTCGCTGGGCCGGCAGCCGCGATGACTTCCAACTGATCCAGGGACAGCCGGTCCCGGTCGCCGTGCCACCAGAGCAATACGTGCGTGTCGAGCAGCGCCTTCATTCCTTGAGGCTATCCCAATGTTCCTCCGGCAGCACCGGCCCCACGACGTCGCCCACAATGACTACCGTTCCCTCCAGTTCCAATTGGGGATACAATTCGCTGTCACCGGCCACGCGTGACAACTCGGCGACTGGTCGCCCTCGCTTCAGGATCACCACCCGTTCGCCGGTCTCATGGACGTTGTCCAGGATCGCGAGGCATCGTGCCTTGAAGTCGGATGCGTTGATCTTGATCATGTGACTAGTCATTATGACCAGACATCTCGCGGGTCAAGCAGATTCGGTTTGTCACCTGACGATCGGCACCCCGGGAAGTGGTTCATTGCCTCCTGCCGGAAAATGCAAAGGGCACTTGGCTGTACCACGAGCATGAAGCTGTGCCACGGTTCAGCAGGCAGCGGGTCCGAATGGCCTTATGGTGACGGCAAATGCTGTCACGCAAACAAGGACCGCTTGGAATCCTGGCTAGGCTGTCGATCTTGAGAAGCTACGCGATCCCAGTATTTTACACCGTCAACTTCAATCGCTGGGTCGATCACGTTCCAGGAAATCTCGTCCGGCGCATACGCGCCGCAGGTGTGAAAGTGGAGAACGCCGGGATTGCCGAAAGCCACGCCGCCCCAACGCTCTTGGCTTGACCTGGCATCCCAGGGAAACCCGCAACCCGGGTGAATGCCGGCATGCCAGGAATGAACGAAGTTCCGGTCGATGCCAAAAAGGCCTGACATCCGGTCGCAGTGGGCATTCGCGCGTTCGACATCCAGGGGATCACCCTCGAATCCTGCAAGCCGCCCGTCGCTGAGCAATGCGTGGATCGGCCCGTCAAAACTGCATCTGGCCGTAGGCGTCGGTGCGAGCGCCGAGGCGGTGCAGTTGCTGCTCGAAGCGGGAGCCGATCCGAACGCGCGGGCCTTTCCTGGTCTGTCGGTGCTGCACTGGGCGGTGAAGGAGAACACGCTCCCGGATGTGGTTCAGGCGTTTTTCGCCGCAGTGGCCGATCCGAACCTGCCGGACGCAGTGAGCGTGACCTTGTTGCACAGGGCGGCAGGCTTTGGCACGAACCCAGAATTGGTTCAGGCGTTGTTCAGTGCAGGGGCCAACCCGGACGCACTGGACAGGAACGAGAAAGTCCCCTTTGACCTGCTCTCCGAGGAAAGTTCGCTGGGAGGCACAAGGATCTACCGGAAATTGCGGGAATCGCAGGACCGATGGATCTGCTGTCAAGGTCAGGCGCTGAATTCTTGGATCTAGTGATCGTTCCGGATCTAGCGCCAAGTCGCAAGACGGTCGCGGCATATCTCGAGCATCTGTTCGGCCTTGGAATGCAGTTCGGCATTGAGATTCGGGACATCCGGCAAGGCAACCTGATCGAGTCCTGTTTCAAGACCGAACAGCAGCTCGTTCATTGCGTCATCGGCGGCATGTGCGGGTATCCCGGCAGTCGCTGCCATGCGAAGGAAGTCGGCGCGGCGGAGGCGGTCATCCTTGCCGTTCAGCCTGAGGGCCATCCGGTCATGCTCCAGCCCCGGAAATACACGGGTGGTCACGGCATCGTAGAGCGGAGCCAACCGCACGCTCCGGAAAGCGGCCGCTCCCGGAGAGGCGATCTTGAGCAAGGCAAGGTTCTTGAGATGCATGTCTCCGTCGGCAATGAGCCAGGCAAACAGCGCGCGCTTAAGGATGAGCAACAGGTCTTTCTCGGGCTCGGTTGAGAGAGGTCGCACGCCGCGAGCGATCCGCTCGATCGTGCTGTCGTATTTTGCTTCAGGGGGCAGGTCGAGAACCGAACAGATATCTTCCAGAGCAATGCGGCGGTCATCATCGTTGCCGCTGGAAATGTCAAAGCGCTCGACAATCAGCGCCGGTGGCATTCCGTCCGGCATAGCTGCCAATGCAACAGCCGACGTTTCAAGTCCGGCGGCCAGCCCCAAAGTCATCGACAGATACTCGACGACCGGCAACGCCTGAAACCCGCTGGTGCCAGCAGGCTTCAGGATGTGCGTAAAGGGCATTGTGGTGCTAGGAACCAAGCGCCCTTTTGGATCAAGATGCATCGGCGCCTTGATCTGTACGCCTGACAAACGCGGTGTTCGCGTGCTTGCAAACAGGCGCGCGAGATTTTCCTCGAAGTTCTGCTCGATGTCACCACGTGCCGGTCCCTCATAGCGACCGGTGAATGCGCCATTGTTGCAGAATTCACCGAGGCGAGCGGACAGGCGATCCGCCGGCAGTGCCGCAATCTCGGAGGGATCCGAACTGATCGTGATGTTTGACATGTAACGCTTGCCGGAACGCAACGTTCCGCGCTCATCATTCTCCTTGAGAACGCGCTCCAACCAGCCTTCGGGCAAGAGCGAAAGAATGAAGGGCGGCAGCTTGCCGGGCGTGCGTTGCTGCACCAATGGAAGGTCGAAGCCCTTCTCGGCCTGCCAACGCCACTCAAAGCCGTCGTGACGCAACTCGCCAATCGGCTGACCATGCCATGCCACGGTGAAGTTCAAGGCAGCTTCATTGCGCACCTCGATCAGCGATGGAGACTTCACGAGGTAGCGCTCAGCTTGCTCGCCCTCGCGGTACCATTCGTTTTCGCGGGCAAGGGCCCACAGGGCATCGGCGGACCTCTTGGGATCGCCGTATTCTTCAACCAGGCGGGCCACGAGTGAGGTGCGCATGTCTTGGTCGATCGAGGCGGCGTGTTCGCTGCGCAGACGGAAGGCTTCAAGGAACCGGAGCCGAAGCGAGGAAACATCGACCCGGAACTCCCCGAGCCCGTCCGCGATCAAGGCCTGCGCGGTTGAAGGATGGGCTGGTGCGACATTCTGAATGATCTCCAGCGTCCTGATCCGGGTGCGCTGGGAGCGCGGACCACTAATGTACAATCGCCCATCTCGGGTCGGTGCCAGCAACACGGCACTTGCAGCGGACAGGTAAGCCCGCGGATAGAGATAGTTGGCTATGCGCACGGCGTGCCGCAGTACGACTCCATTGATGTCCTCTTCGGCGTCGGCGTAGATGCCGCGCATGAGCTGCACCATTCGACCTGTTTCAGTTCGATAGTAGGCGCTGTCGCTGTCCAGGTTTTCGCCAATGAGGTAGAGCATCTTTCCGTTTTTCTCGTGTTTCATATACGTAAAGTTTGGAATGCCGATCCAAAAATGTCAAGAAATTCCGCATTTGTCGTATTTCAAGCACGCGAAAAACGGAAAAAGGTGACTCTGCCGGACTGGACAAGCACTCACGACATCATGTTGACCATCATCGCGAGCCTGCCACCCAACACGACCACCATGACAATGACCAGTCGGATGATGGTGTCCAAGACATCGATCTTGCCACGCAGGATGGGTCGATTCCCGGCAGGACGGCCAGTCTCGACCATGATCGCATCGGCTACCGCTACATGGCAACACGTTCACCCCTGCGGCCCGCCTGCAGTGAACCGACGACTTCTATCCCTTCAACGGCAAGATGTCGATTCCGACAAGAGCGGTTCGAAAAGCTGAAACTATGCAGCCGCTGACATGCCGATGTCTCGGTCTGGATGCTCGAAGAGACTTGCCGCACAAGGATAGCGCGACAGGATGTCAGCGCCTCCTGGCAAGAGGTCCGCCTTGAAATTCCCGTGTTCCCAATATTTTACACCGTCAACTTCAATCGTTGGGTCGATCACGTTCCAGGAAATCTCGCCCGGCGCATACGCGCCGCAGGTGTGAAAGTGGAGAACGCGGGGATTGCCGAACGCCACGCCGCCCCAACGCTCGTAGCTTGATCTGGCATCCCAGGGAAACCCGCAACCCGGGTGAATGCCGGCATGCCAGGAATGAACGAAGTTCCGGTCGATGCCAAAAAGGCCTGACATCCGGTCGCAGTGGGCATTCGCGCGTTCGACATCCAGGGGATCACCCTCGAATCCTGCGAGCCGCCCGTCGCTGAGCAATGCGTGGACCGGCCCGTCAAAATGGATGGTGTAGTCGTCATAGTATCGCGAACCGGTACCGGTCAAGAAGCCGGGCAAGGCAATCCGGCCGCTGAACCCGGTCGCAGGCACGGGCGTGAAAACGGACATCGGGAATCGCATGATCGTCGTGTCGCTCTCGGGACCGAGGACAATGCTGGACTTTCCCACCACGTCGGAACCGGCCGGGCAGGTGATCCGGACTTCATCGGCGCGAGAAATCACGGAATTCGCCTCGTTCTTGAGTTCCAGGAATGCCGCATGGTGGGCGTTGCCGAACCCGGTGCCGAGCAGGTGAGCGTTCAGCGCGAAGCTGACGATGACCTTCTTGCCCCGCGGCATGTCGGAGAAACGGAGCTGGTCACCGAGCCGGGCCAGAAAGAGGATGATGTCGAAGTCCTGCATCCGTTGGCGCAGCTCTTCCGAAAGATGGGGCTCTTCGGCGTCAAAGCCGACATCCATGACGTCGACGGCAAGGCCGATGCGTTTCGCTTCCCTGGCCACGCACGCATGCGTGTCGTCGTCAAAGTAGCCATGGTCCGAAGGCTCGTAGGCAATGAGCAGCCGGTCCCCTGGCCTTGCTTCGGCGCAGTTCACCAGGAGGTTTCTGGCACCTAGCGAAGGGGTCATTTCCGCCATCTCGGACCAACCAATTTCCGTTCAAGTCGATCATCCGGCCACGGACCCTCTTGCGCCATTTGAATGTCGTTATGCCAATCATTAGACTGGCTAATATGATAATCAACATGCCATTCGCCTCCCTGCGCGCCTTCGAGGCTGTGTGTCGGCTGTCCAACTTCTCGGCGGCCGCCGCGGAGCTGGGTGTCAGCCAGAGCGCGATCAGCCAGCACGTGAAGGTGCTGGAGGAATGGCTGGGCCAGGACCTTCTCCTTCGAGGCGCCCGCAGGTCGGAGCCGACGCTGGAAGGAGAGAGACTTGGCCGCGCGATCTCGGAAGGCCTGGGACGCTTGTCGGATGTCTGCATCGACCTGAGGGACAGGAAGCGGGCCGACAGAACGATCATCATCAGCTGCCTGCCGGGCTTTGCCTTTACATGGCTTTTCCCGAGACTGCTGCGCTTTGATCTTGCGCACCCGGATCTGTCCATTTCGATCACCACCGATACCGGACAGCTGCCGTTTTCGGGTACCGACGCGGACGTTGGAATTCGGTACGGGCTCGGCGACAATCCCGGATTCCATGTCGAGCGACTCATGCCGGAACGCCTGTTTCCCGTTTGCGCTCCAGCGCTCCAGGATGGCGTGCCCGGGCTGGCGACCCTTTCGGATCTTGCGCATCACACAGTGCTCCAGGACGAGAACCGGAACTTTGGCGCTTCAAGCCCGACATGGGAATACTGGGCCAGGGAAGCCGGCGTCAGGCTGCCCGATCCAATGCGCACCAGACGTCTGGGCCAATCGAACCTGGTCATTCAGGCGGCAATCGAAGGACTCGGTGTTGCCTTGGGCCGAGAGCCGCTTGTCGTCGACGCCCTCGTCGACGGCAAGCTGGTGAGGCCGTTTCCCGAGATCGTTTCGTCGCCGCTGTCCTACTGGCTGGTCTGTCGAGCCGGGATGCTGGAAAGCGCCAAGGTGCAGGTGTTCATGTCCTGGATCAAGTCCGAGGCCGCCAACCAGCCGCAGATTCCCGGATTTGCGAAGTCAAATGATTAGCCCAGCTAATGGCCTGCATTATCGGATGGTGCTGGACCCGAGCGTCTGCAATGTCTCATGCTGTGTCAGCCGCAGGAAGGGAGCGCGCACATGTTTCTAAGAAACTGCTGGTACGTTGCGGGATGGAGCGACGAGGTCGGCCGGGAACTCAAGGCCGAGACGTTTCTTGGCGAGGAGATCGTGTTCTACAGGCAGGAGGACGGCAAGCCGGTTGCGCTCGAAGACGCGTGCCCGCACCGAAAGCTGCCGCTGTCGGACGGGACTCTCAAGGGTGATCACGTCGAATGCGGCTATCATGGCCTGACCTTCGATTGCAGCGGGGCATGCGTCGCGGCGCCCACGCAGCAGAACAACCTGCCTCGCCGTGCCGTCGTGAAGTCCTACCCGGTCGTTGATCGCTATCGATTCCTCTGGATCTGGATGGGGGATCCGGCGCTGGCTGATCCGGACAGGATATTCCCGATCGAGAATTTCGACGATCCTGCCTGGGGCAAGACGGATGGCGGGGTCCTGGACATCGACTGCAACTACCTGTGGGTCTGCGACAACCTGCTCGATCCAAGTCACGTCGCCTGGGTGCACGTGACCTCCTTTGCCGGGGCAGGAACGGACGAGGAACCGCTGAATGTCGAGAAGACGGACCGCGGTGTCGTGGTATCGCGATGGATTGCGGACAAGCCGGCGTCACCATACTATGCGAAGCTTGTCTCGTTCGAAGGCAACTGCGACCGGCTGCAGCACTACGAGATGTGCATGCCGGCGATCGGTCTCAACAAGTCGATTTACACGCCCGTAGGCACGGGCGGATACGGGAAGGATCCGGTCGCGGAGACTTTCGTCAACATCTCCTACAACTTCATGACGCCCATAGACGAAGACCGGACACGCTATTTCTGGTTCCAGCATCGGAACTCCGACCCCGACAACCAGGAAGTGTCGGAGTTCATGAACAATGGCGCCCGAATGGCCTTCGAAGAGGATCGCACCGTTCTCGAAAAGGTTCACCTCGGGATGAAGCGCAAAAGGACTCCAAGCATCGATCTTGGTCTTGATGCCGGAGCCAAGCAGTTTCGCCTGATGCTCGGCCGCGCAATCGAGGCTGAAGGCACGTCCAGGGGCGCGATGCAGCCAGAGACATGACGATGCCGCGCGCAGTCTCCGATCTGCCGGTCCTCGACTTCTCGAGTGTCGAATACCGGAGTGCACCGTTTCCGGTCCTGTCGGGATGGGCGCAGAAATGGAAGATCGCGCAAAGCGAACGTGGCGTGGAGCTTCTCGACTACGAACTGTGCAGGAACGCGATTGTCGACCGGAACCTTGGAACAGGCCATCCCAGGCTCATCGAACTCCTGGGCCTCCCGGAAGGCCGGCCGCTTGAATACAAGCGCAACTCGATCTCTTTCCACGATCGAGGCGACCGCCGCCGTGATCTCAGGCGCCCTCTCACAAGGCTGTTGAGCGAGGAGGCGGCCGAGAGCTTCCGGCCCGACATTCGCGAGGTCGTGACCGAAATCGTGGACGCGATTCCCACGGACCGACCCGTGGATCTCATCTCATCGCTGTGCGACAGGATTCCCTCTGCCGTCTATTGCCACTGGGTCGGCGCGCCGATGAGCGATGCCGATTTCGTCGCGCGGACATCGCACACCGTCCAGCAGGTTCACACGCGCGATCCCCGACATACGCCTGCCGTCGTCGAGGCATTCGAAACCCTCATCGACTACGTCGACGAACGCATTGCCGCCCGCCGCCGGACCCTCGGGGAAGACCTGCTTTCCGATCTCATCCGGGCCGAGGATGCAGGACAGCTGAACGCCGACGATCTGCGCAACTGGGTCATCAAGCTGGCGGAAGCCAACACGGACAACTCGTCGCACCAGATCGCGATCGCCATCATCGAGCTCGCGTCGCGGCCAGGCATATGGACGCAGCTTGGCACGCAGCCGGAACTTGTTCCACGCGCCGTTCAGGAAGTGATGCGGTACCATCCGCGTACCATTTCCACGTCGCGCGAGGTCCTGTCGGAAACGGAGCTTGACGGGGTTGCCTTGCCACAGGGAACCCCGGTCTTCGCAAATGTCGGCGCGACTCACTGGAATGCAGAATACTATTCGGCCCCTGAGGTCTTCGACATCGACCGCACGGACGAGCCTCTGCATCTGAACTTCGGTGGTGGCGTGTTCTCGTGCATCGGGCGTTTCATCGTAACCGTGGAGGTCGAGGAGACGATTGCCCTGCTCGCAGAGCGATTTCCCGGCCTGGCGCTGGAAGCCACTGGATTCGCACATTCACCCATGTTCACGTCTGTCACGCAGCTGCTGGCACGGCTGGAGCCTGAAGATTCGCAGCGCCGCGCCATGCCAAGTCGCTATGCCGCCTCGTAGACCAGCGGGAACTTCTCGCCAAAGAACGGGGAACCGTCCGCCATGCCAGGATCGTGCAGCCACTCCGTGACAGTGTCGCGGGGCTGGTAGGTCGCGCCTTCGCAGGCGAACCGGATCGCGTATCCCCGTCTGCGGCGGGTGCTCGTTCGATTGCCCATGGCTGAATGCACGATCATCCCGTCGAAGGCGAGCGCATCGCCTGGCTCCATGTCGAAATGGATGATGCGATGCCTGTCACGCTCCGCCTCGAAATCCGGCATGTCGGAGTACTCTGGGCTGTCCTCCTCCAGGTAGTGGAGGAATGCACCAAGTTGGTCCGTCTTGAATGGCCGGTACTTGGCGCCCCAGGCGTGGGAACCGGGAATGAACTCAAGCGCGCCGTTGTCCGGGTCGACCGGATCGAGCGCGATCCACATCGTCATGATGGGGCCGACGACGGGCCAATAGGGCTGGTCGGTGTGCCAACCCGTTTGCGTCCTGGTCCCGGGCTCCTTGACGAAGAGCTGGTCGAACATGAGGGACGTCCAGCTTGATCCTGCCACTTCTGCCACGCGCTGCCCGATGTCTGAAGTCAGGCAGAAATCCTGAAACGTTCCGGGATGCTCGCGCATGTTCTTGTAGGCGAAATATCGTTCGCCCTTCTTCACTTCTTCGTCGACGGCAGAGCGCAGACGCTCCAGCCAGCCCTCGGTCAGGACATTCTTCAGAAGAACCACGCCTTCCCTGGCATAGGATTCCTGGATGCCTATCTTGTCTGGAGTTGCCAATTGACCTTCCCTTCTTCCGGCGTTCCGAAAATTTCGACCAGCGGTGAAGACCAGGAAAGAGGTGAACTCCGGCAGTTGATGATGAAGTTCGGCCAGCAGGACCTGGACGTCCTTCCGCCGGTCAACCGGCAATGAAATTGCCTGACCTTGAGGGTCATTGCAGGGCGCCTCCGATCTCGGAAGTCTTGGTGGCACTAAGCCGTTGCGCCGGCCAGAAATCAAGTTCCACGAGGCATTTTTCGGCGATCGTGTAGTGACAAGTCCGCGCTGATCGGCTATGTGCCCGCCGTCCGAAATTTCGAGTTTCCAAGAATGCCAGCAAGAGGAAAGAATGTGAAAGCAGCCACCGTTCTTGACGATGACTATCGTCCCGCAGATGACGAACCCTTCATGAACGAACGTCAGCTCGAGTACTTTCGCAAGAAGCTCCTGATCTGGAAGTCCGAACTGATGGGCGACAGCAAGACCACGATCGAAGGTCTTCAAGACACGACCCGGAACATTCCCGACATCGCGGACAGGGCCAGCGAAGAAGCGGACAGGGCACTGGAACTTCGCACCAGGGACCGCCAGCGCAAGCTGGTTGCCAAGATTGATCAAGCCTTGCGCCGCATCGACGCAGGAGATTACGGCTATTGCGAGGACACGGGAGAGCCGATCTCGCTCAAGCGGCTGGACGCGCGCCCGATTGCGACACTTAGTCTCGAGGCCCAGGAACGTCACGAACGGGCGGAGAAGGTGCATCGCGACAGCTGAGGCGGTTGCAATGCGCCGCCGGACGCAGTGCAGGTCCTGGTTCCGCCCGGAAGGCTGCCTTTCATGAGGCCTCTCAAGATCACGATTGCCGGAGCCGGGATTGGCGGGCTGGCTGCTGCGATCGCCCTGGCACGTGACGGACATTCGGTCCGCGTGAGCGAACGGACGCGTGGACTCGGTCAGGTCGGTGCCGGCATCCAGATAAGTCCGAATGGCATGGCCGTCCTGGGAGCGCTTGGACTGGACGAGGCGTTCCGCGCCGAGACTGTCCGGCTCGAAGCCGTGCGTCTCAGGGACGGGCCGAGCGGGCGAGAGGTGGCAACTCTGGACTTCGGGCTCCATGCCGGAGACCTGTGCTGGCAACTCTCGCACAGGGCCACTCTCGTTGCGCGACTTGCGAATGCCGCGAGAAGTGCCGGCGCTGCCATCGAACTGGGATGCGACTGCATGCCCCCGCCAGCCGGACAGGCGCTGGAAGGCGAAGACTTGCTGATCGGCGCCGACGGCATCAGGTCCCGGATGCGTGCACGCGTGGACGGTGCATCATCGCCGTTCTTCACCCGTCAGGTCGCCTGGCGCACCGTGATTCCCGACGCAGGCGGCGAACCGGTCGTCGAGGTCCATATGGGTCCCGGCCGTCATCTCGTGACCTATCCGATCGAGGGCGGGCGACGCAACATCGCGGCATTTGAAGAACGTACGGAATGGGTGGACGAGGGCTGGACCCACCAGGACGACCCCGACAATCTTCGTGCGGCCTTTGCCGGGTTTGGGCCGGAAGTTCGACGCTTGCTGGAATCAGTCGGGCACGCGCATCTCTGGGGCCTGTTCCGCCATCGGGTGGCGCGACGCTGGGTTCAGGGCCGAAAGGTCCTTCTTGGCGACGCCGCGCATCCGACGCTTCCGTTCCTTGCGCAGGGGGCAAACCTTGCTCTCGAGGACGCATGGGTTCTTGCAGCCGCAATCCGCCGGCATGATCTGCCCGAGGCGCTCGAAAGATATCAGGCGCTGCGGATCCCCAGGGCAAGACGGATCGTGGATGCCGCCACCAGCAATGCACGCAACTACCACCTCCGCGTTCCACCTGTCCGCCTTGTCGCCCATGCGGCGCTCAAGGCAGCGAGCGCGATTGCTCCGGTGGCCATGCTCAAGCGGTTCGACTGGATCTATCGTCATGACGTCACCTCGCTCGATGTCTGACTTGATCCTGCAAGCCCTGTGTGATTGACGGCACCGATGGGACAAGTGACCGAAGCGTATGAAGCGCGGGTCGCAAGTGGCGACTTCGACGCCGACCCGGCCCAAGTGACGGTTCTGCCCGAACTGGACCGGGTCGCCGGAGCGCTGAAGTCTGCGCCGCCGCGGAAGGTGCTCGGGCGCGTCCTCAAGCGAACGCCGGAATTCACCGCAGGCATCTACCTCTGGGGCGGCGTCGGACGCGGGAAGTCCATGCTGATGGACCTTCTCCACGATGTGGCGGGCGACGACCAGTCTCGCCGAATCCACTTCCATGCCTTCATGCAGGAAGTTCAGGGCCGCCTGCACGAGGCGCGCAAGACCCAGGTCGATGACGCGTTGATTCCGGTGGCGGCGGCAATGGGCGACGGGCTCAGGCTCCTTTGCCTTGACGAAATGCAGATATCGGACATCGCGGACGCAATGATTGTCGGGCGGTTCTTCGAGCAGTTGCTGGACACGGGAGTCGTGGTCGTGACCACGTCCAACCTGCTGCCGGACGACCTATACAAGGACGGTCTCAACCGCGCCCTGTTCCTTCCGTTCATTGAACTCATCAAGGCGCGTCTGTCGGTCATCGAGCTGGCGTCGCCCCGCGACCATCGCCAGGACAGGCTTGAAGGCGAACAGGTCTACTTTCATCCTGCGGATGCATCAGCGCGTGCCGCGGTGGAGAGACTTTGGAACGGCTTCTTCCGATGCGACGCCGAATCCCTCGTGCTCTCGGTAAAGGGTCGCAGGATCGAGATTCCCCAGTTTGCCAACGGCGTGGCAAGGGCGAGGTTCCCGGACCTGTGCGGCCAGCCGCTTGGCCCGGCAGACTATCTTGCAATTGCGGGCGCGGTCCGTGTCCTGATTCTCGAGGAGATTCCGTATTTCAGTTCCGAGAACGCCAACGAGACCCGCCGCTTCGTGACCTTGATCGACACGCTCTACGAGGCGCGCGTTCGGCTCATCGCCACGGCTGCGAACGCGCCGGAACGGCTGCAAGTCGAAGGCAGCGGCGCATTCGAGTTCGAGCGCACTGCAAGCAGGCTTCGCGAAATGCAGTCGGCGGAGTGGTGCCGGGCCTGAGCCTGGAACGCATTTGGCGGCCTGACCGGCTCCCCAAGGCGCCAATGAGGCAAGGCGGACCCGCGGCGCTTGCCGTGAAGTGCGCTCGCTCTGAACACGTTTGACTCCGGTTGTCTTTGCGCAAGGACTGGACAATGAATGGAGGCGACCCTGCCGAGTGAATTGCATGCCGCAGAATGCCCAGACGAAAGACGTAGCGTCACTCACCCAAGAGGAAGCCGGGGCCGAACTGGCTCGCTTGGCCACGGTGCTGCATGCCGCGGACGAGGCGTATCACCAGAAAGACGCGCCAGTTCTCACTGACGCGGACTACGATTCCCTCAAGCGCCGGAATGTCGAAATCGAGCGCCGCTTCCCGGATCTCAAGAAAGAGGACTCTCCCTCCGAACAGGTGGGTGCCGCGCCTTCCGAGGGCTTCCGGAAGATCCCGCATTCGATCCCGATGCTGTCTCTGGAAAACGCGTTTGATGAATCGGACGTGACGGAGTTCGACCGCGCCATCCGCAAGTTCCTGGGCATGTCCGAAGCCGACCCTCTGGCATACACGGCGGAGCCGAAAATTGATGGCCTGTCGCTGTCCTTGAGGTACGAGGGCGGCCAGTTGGTTCACGCGGCCACGCGGGGGGACGGCACGATTGGCGAAGACGTCACGTCCAATGCGTTGACAATCAGGGACGTTCCGGAACGCATCAAGTCGGCCCCTGAACTGCTGGAGGTTCGGGGCGAAGTCTACATGAGCCACGAAGACTTCGCCGCCCTGAACGCTCGCCAAGCCGAGCAAGACGAAAAGACGTTTGCAAACCCCCGCAACGCCGCAGCCGGATCGCTCAGGCAGCTTGATTCCCGGATAACGGCCAAGCGGCCATTGAGGTTCTTTGCCTATGCCTGGGGCAGCGTCAGCGAATCGCTGGCGGACACGCAGGAAGGGGCAATCAACCGGCTGAAGGGCGTCGGATTTGCGACCAACCCTCTCATGGCGCTGTGCAACGGAACTGCAGACCTGGTTGCCCACTATCGCCGGATCGAGGAGGCGCGCGCCACGCTCGACTACGACATCGACGGCGTTGTCTACAAGGTGAACGATCTCGGCCTCCAGGCCAGGCTCGGGTTTCGCTCGACGACACCTCGGTGGGCGATTGCGCACAAATTCCCTGCAGAACTTGCCTGGACCCAGCTGGAAGCGATCGACATCCAGGTGGGGCGTACCGGTGCGCTTTCACCCGTGGCGAGGCTGCAGCCGGTCACTGTCGGCGGCGTGGTCGTGTCAAATGCCACCCTTCACAACGAGGACTACATCGCCGGGCGCGACGCGAGCGGCAGCGAGATCAGGGACGGCAAGGACATTCGGGCAGGTGACTGGGTGCAGATCTACCGAGCGGGCGACGTGATCCCGAAGGTCGCGGACGTTGATCTCTCCAAGAGACCCAAGGATGCGAGACCATACGAATTTCCGGAAGAATGTCCCGTGTGCGGGTCGCCCGCCATCCGGGAAGAAGGAGATGCCGTGCGTCGATGCACCGGGGGCCTCATATGCCGTGCACAGGCTGTCGAGAAACTCAAGCACTTTGTTTCGCGTGGCGCCTTCGACATCGAAGGTCTCGGGGCAAAGCAGGTTGAGGACTTCCATTGCCGCGGCTGGATTGTCGAACTGGCCGACATTTTCCTGTTGGAGGAGCGCGACCGCGAAAGGGAGAGACGCCTGAAAGACGTTGACGGGTGGGGGGAAAGGTCCGCGGACAAGCTCTTTGCAGCCATCGGGGCGCGCAGAAGAATCCACTTCCATCGGTTCCTGTTCAGCTTGGGCATCCGGCATCTCGGAGAGGCGGCGGCCAAGGACCTTGCACGCCACTTCAACGACTGGTCTCCTCTTGCCGCCGCTGCAATCGACGCGGCCAAGGAACCGGCCGTGAACGACGCGTCACAGGCCGCCCTTGACGGGAGTCCAGCCTGGAAGGAATTCCTCTCCATCGATGGAGTGGGCCGGACCTTGGTCCGGTCACTCGTCCTGATCATGGATCAAGAGGCTGAGCGCGCTTCGATCGGGCGCCTCGTGAGGCACTTGGAGATCGTTCCGCCTGACGCCCAGGCATCCGGCAGTCCGGTTGCCGGAAAGGCCATCGTCTTCACTGGAACGCTGAGCAGGATGACTCGCAACGAAGCCAAGGCGCGGGCAGAAGCGCTTGGAGCAAGGGTTTCAGGCTCCGTTTCCTCCAAGACCGATCTGGTTGTGGCCGGACCGGGTGCGGGGTCGAAGGTCAAGAAGGCTGCGGAGCTCGGTGTCGAAACGATTGACGAGGACGAATGGCTTGCCCTTGTCGGCGACGCATGATGGGTCGTCCCGAGATTCTCTTTCCGCTCTTTGCTTCGCTTGATTCGCTGCCAGGCATTGGCCCGAAGCTTGTGCGCGTGCTCGGGCAGATGGAAATCGGCAAGCCCCGGGACCTGCTCTTCACGTTGCCGAGTTCCGGCGTTGATCGCCGAATCCGGCCCACCGTCAAGGACGCAGCCTTGCCGACGACGGTCACGACCGAAGTGACCGTGCTGCGGCACCTGCCAAGCCAGGCCAAGGGACGGCCTTATCGTGTACGCGTATCAGACTCTGAAGTGGAGTTTCCGCTGGTCTTCTTCCACGCCAGGTCCGACTGGCTGCAAAGGCGGCTTCCGGAAGGTGAGCGTCGCGTTGTCTCGGGAAGGGCGGAGCTGTTCGATGGCGCGGTTCAGATGGTTCACCCCGACTACATCCTCGCGCCCGAGGAGGCCCGTCAGCTGCCGAAGTTCGAGCCCGTATATCCGCTGACCCAAGGGCTTGTGCAGGGCGTCATGGCCAAGGCCATGGCTGCGGCAGTTGAAAGGGCGCCGGAACTTGACGACTGGCTGGAGCCGGCATTTCTGGAGAGCATGGGTTGGCCGCGCTGGCATGATGCGGTGACGCGAGTTCATGCCCCGGACTCGGCGAAGGACATCAATCCCGATGCGCCCGCACGTCAGCGGCTTGCATATGACGAGTTTCTTGCCCACCAGGTGACCCTGGCGCTCGCCCGGTCCCTTCGGAAAAGGCGCAAGGGACGGTCGACGACTGCAACTGGTCACCTTCAGGCAAAGGCCATTGAGGCCCTGCCGTACCGGCCGACAGGCGCGCAAGTTCGCGCAACGCGCGAAATCTGCGAAGACCTGGCGGCTTCGGAGCGGATGAACCGCCTTCTTCAGGGCGATGTCGGGTCAGGCAAGACGTTTGTCGCATTCATGTCCTTGCTGGCTGCGGTCGAAGTTGGCGGGCAGGGCGCCCTCATGGCGCCGACCGAAATACTGGCCCGCCAGCATCTGGAAGCACTCAGGCCGATGGCCGAGGCCGCGCACGTCGTGCTTGAGCTCCTCACGGGGCGTGACAAGGGCAAGGAGCGTGCGGCCAAGCTTGCCGCACTCAAGAACGGAGAAATCCAGATTCTCTTGGGAACCCATGCCGTGTTTCAGGAGGATGTCGCATTTCGGGATCTTCGCGTCGCAGTGATCGACGAACAGCATCGATTCGGCGTTGCGCAACGCATGGAACTCGGAAAGAAGGGCGATACGGTCGATGTGCTGGTGATGACGGCAACGCCCATCCCCCGATCCTTGAGTTTGACCCGTTTTGGCGACATGGACATGTCCGTGCTGGACGAGAAACCGCCGGGCCGGAACCCCGTCACCACTGCCGCAGTGCCGCACGGCCGGATCGGCCGAGTGGAGACGCAGTTGAAGGCCGCGGTGGAGAATGGTCGGCAGGCGTACTGGGTTTGCCCACTTGTGGGCGAAAGCGACAGCCATCCCCAAACGGCTGCCGAGGAGCGATTCCTGCGACTGCGCACGGTTCTCGGCAAGCAAGCAGTTGGTCTTGTTCACGGGCAGTTGCCGTCTGGCGAAAGGGATGCTGCCATGGCGGCCTTTGTCTCTGGAGATACGCGAGTTCTGGTTGCAACGACAGTCATCGAGGTTGGCGTGGACGTGCCGAACGCCTCGATCATGGTGATCGAAGGCGCGGAGTCCTTCGGCCTTTCGCAACTGCATCAAATGCGGGGCAGGGTTGGTCGCGGCGCAGAGCGGTCAGCTTGCCTGCTGCTCTATCGCTCGCCGCTTTCCGACTCCGCACGGCGGCGCATTGAGATTCTGCGGGCGACGGAAGACGGCTTTCGGATTGCGGAAGAGGATCTCGCGATGCGCGGCGCGGGGGATGTGCTTGGTACAGCGCAGTCGGGGCTTCCGCGGTTCCGGATCGCCGATTGGGAAAGCCATGGGTCGCTGCTTTCCGTCGCGAATCGAGATGCCGGGGAGCTCGTGGCGCGTGACCCGGAACTCAAGACACGGCGTGGAGAGGCCGTGCGAACGCTTCTTTGGTTGCTGGAGCAGGACAAGGCAATCACAATGATTTCAGTGGGTTAAGGTTAGTTTGCACGCTTTGTTCACGAATGTTCGCCTAAAGGTCTTTACATTTGGTCAAGAATGAGAACAATTAAGCAACACACGCATCGCCTGCCGATCGTGAGCGAATGGCAAGAGGTCGCCAAAATGAAAGAGCTGAAAGAGACGATTTCCCGCAACGCTGCAACCTTGCCCGGCGACTTTGCCGGCGGCGCGGCGTTGGTGCTTCTTACATTTATCGGTGTGTCCCTGTCTGGATTTTTCTGAACTGCGCCTGCCTGCGGTCTGGAACGTCGGTCCAAGCATCCTTTTCCGAATCCGATGCACGACGATATCGTCGGGGCTCCTGCCCCGAGCCTGGGACTGAGACGAAACCAGACACGCAACTTGCCCGCCGTCGTTCCCAGGAATGCGGCGGGCCTCTTTTTGTCGCGATGCTCTTGAAGAGCTCTCTAGCAGGCGACGGCGGCTTGTGACGTCTCGGCTTGCCACAGCGGTCCCCGGAGGCGGAAGAGCTGGAGTGAGCGTGGCCAGTTCCTGCCTAAGCAGAACGGGCGTGCTCATGGCGTTAGCCGAAATGTTGGCCATTTTGTTTCGACATCTTGACGGCCAACCTTGTCGTTCTGCCAGCGCGGGCCTAAGGTGCATGGGCTGATGGCGCTTTCTGTGCCGTTAGCCCGCGTCGCGAATGCAGCCACGACCATTCCTGAAAAACGCATTTGACAGATCCATGCCCGAAAGATGTCTGCGACGGAAGAGAAGGCGAGCACGGGTCTTGATGCGCAACAGAACGATCCTGAACGCGAGAGGCCGCGATGGAGATGAATGAGCTGGCGCATGTGCTGCGCGCCGCAAGAGCCATTACGGGAGAATCGGTCTTCATGATCGTCGGGTCGCAAGCCATCCTTGCACAACATCCGGACGCGCCTGCTGCGATGAAGATGTCGATGGAGGTGGACATCCTTCCGAGAGATCGGCCGGACCTGTCGGACTTGATCGAGGGGGCGCTTGGCGCGGAGTCGCACTTTCATGCGACCTTCGGATACCATGCCGACGGAATTGGCGAAGAAACCGCAATCCTGCCAATGGGATGGGAGGATCGTGCCTTTGTCCTGGAAGGGCACCCGCTCTTGGAGGGCGCCGTTGTAATCTGCCCGGAAATCCACGACCTGTGTGCCTCAAAGCTCATGGCCTTTCGCGAAAAGGACAGGTCCTGGGTAGAGGCGGCCGTGACAGCCGAACTTGCCGACCCGGCAACGATTGCCAGGCGACTTGACGGAATTGGTCGTGATCCGGGCGGGACCAGAGGCCTTGCGTCAAGATGGGTGAAGGCCATGGAGTGCCAGTCAAGTGAACCATGAGGACCGGATGGATCGAATGCGCATTGCCTGGCTCAAGATCGTGCTTGATCGCATGGCATCGTGCACACGGCAAGACTGCCTAATGCGCACAAAGGCGAGGGGACTTCTCGACCTGAAGCGATCGCGGGGCCTTGTTTCCGAGCATCACGCCCAGCGTTGGGAGAAATTGCTTGAGATGGACGCAGACGATTTGAGGAGGGATCTTCTCGCGCCCGGAGTGCAGGGTCGAGAGCTTCGGCACGCGCATCTTTTTGCTGGCGTCTTTCCGCCAAGGGAACAGAACCGCATCCTGCGAGACATAAGGAAGGAAATCGGTGGCGGCACTTCCGGTCAAGGTTAGGTGACCATGATTGCACATCATCATTGCAATTGCGCCACCCGCGGTCGGCGCGACTGGCGGTCTCGGTGCCGGACCATTGAGTCGCGGCGATGAACGACGGTGTAGCCTCGGCAACGCGGGACATCACCCCGTTCCAGGCCCCGCGGGGACGGCCGGCCCTCGAACGGCAAGACGTTCCATTTTAGCTGACTGTGCGGGGGCGTCTTTCCGGTGTGTGGATTTCAAGCTTAGGCATCTGTCGTTTCGTGAACTCGTCGAACATCGGGACGGCAAGCACACTTTCGCCGTGCCGCTGGCCGTAGATCTCGGGCATTTTGAATTCTTGCAGGCGTGAAGTCAGGCAGCAATGTCATGCCCGGCAATTGGGGGCACACACCGGCAACTAGCTTGAGGGCTGCGTCCGCCGGGATCCATTCGGCGATAACGGTTCGGTCGCGCAGCATTGCAAGGAGGCAGGCATTGGCACTGAACCGCCTGAATTTTCCTGGTTATCCGATCCTTCCGGTGATGTATGATTCCGTGCGCGGATCTTCCGGGTTCGTGAAGATCTGGCCGGTTTCTCGGTATTCCACCAGGTTGCCG
>VXPN01000015.1 GCA_009839535.1 Boseongicola sp. SB0662_bin_57
TGCCGTTCGGGCCCGGATCGGGACGAGACGTTCGACACGAAGGGACTGCCCAAGGAAGTCGAGGAGCACGGAACCGCGGAGGTGATCCCCTCGGGGCGGAACCGGACGGCACCCCGGGACCTTGACCGAGAGATGCAAGGGCGGTGGCATCGGGTTGAGAGCCTGCTCTCGAAACAAAGGGGTTCCGGGCGATGGCGACGTACGGCAACAAGACGGGCGAGAGCTTCGTGGCGGCGGCTCATCTCGTTGCTGGCATGGTCGCGGCAACCTGATTGTCAACGGCATCCAGCTCAGCCGTTCGGAACTCGAGGTCCGGCCATAAATTGAATCAAGAAGATGCCGCGTTGCCTCCTCTTGATAGGGAAGCAATGGCCCCTATCAGCGCTGCTATCTTCGATCCGACAACTTGCATCGCGAATGTTGTGCCGGAATTCGACTTCTGCGCCTCTTTGGTTGCACCAAAGCTGTGCACCATTGGCTGGTTCGACCTAAATTCCGACGTCAATGATGGCCTGCGCCAACACTGGCACCGTGTCGGAATTCAATCCGGCCACGTTTATCCGGCTGTCTCCCACCATGTAGATCCCATGCCTTTCACGCAGTTCCAGAACCTGCTCGGGCGTTGCACCGATGCGGGAAAACATGCCCCGATGCCGCGCGATGAAGTCGAAGCGCTCCGAGTTCGACCGCATGCGGAGTTCGCTGGCCAGCTGTTCGCGAAGCCCCAGCATTCCGCCGCGCACATCCTCAAGCTCCGCCTGCCAGTCGGCGCGCAGGTCAGGGTCGTCGAGAATCATCTGGACAATCCTCGCCCCGTGATCCGGCGGGAAGGAGAAGTTCTGCCGGTTGAGGTATGCCAATGTGGACTGAACCAGTGGTTTCGAACCGGCATCGGGAGCAATCGCGACCAGGGCGCCCGTTCGTTCGCGGTACACGCCGAAATTCTTGGAACAGCTCGCCGCGATGAGCATCTCGGGCATCCGCGATGCCAGCAGGCGGGTCCCGAACGCGTCCTCGTCCAGCCCGTCCCCGAATCCCTGATACGCAATGTCGATGAAGGGAATGGCGCCCGTTCCGGCCAGGGCTTCCGCCACGGCCTCCCATTGATCGGCGGTCATGTTCGCGCCGGTCGGATTGTGGCAGCAGCCGTGCAGCAGCACCAGATCGCCGCTCCTGGCTCCCTTCAGGTCCTCGATCATCCCCGCAAAGTCGACATCACGCGTGGCATTGTCGAAATAGCGATACTCGCGCATCGGAACGCCCAGGTATTT
Organism: Boseongicola sp. SB0662_bin_57; assembly: GCA_009839535.1. Taxonomy (GTDB): domain Bacteria; phylum Pseudomonadota; class Alphaproteobacteria; order Rhodobacterales; family Rhodobacteraceae; genus JAJEFO01. The sequence continues at coordinate 1,272 of VXPN01000015.1, forward strand.
CGCGATCGTCAGGTGGTTGGGCCATGTCGGCGAGGAGACCCACGCCGTCGCGGCGCGATCCGCATACCGCATCAGTTCGATCCCCTGCCGGATCGCGCCCGTGCCGCCGGGTGCAGCGGCAACGGCAACGCGGTCCAGGTCAACGCTTTCCTTCAACAGAAGATCGCGCATGGCCCTGCAAAAGGCCGGATCGCCGCTGAGACTCGTATACGCCTTGGTCTCCTGCGTCTCCACCAACCGGCGCTCCGCCGACTTCACTGCACGCATGACCGGGGTCACGCCTTCCGAATTCCTGTAGACGCCAACGCCCAGGTCGATCTTGTCGGTCCTTGGATCGTCGCGGAACATTTCCATGAGCCTTAGAATCTTGTCGGGCGGCTGTGGGGTCAGATCGGTCAGCATGGCAAGTCCTCAGCTGGGGATTCGCGAGAGATCCCGGTCACGGGTCAGGCGACGGGTGCGCCTTTCCCTGCGTACCGGTGCGAATCCGTGCTTCTGATATAGGGCAAGTGCGCGGGGATGGTCGAGCGTGCAGGTGTTCACCGTGAGCTTCGTGACGCCCTTGCGCTCCCAGGCCGTGAGAACGGCCGTCTTGAGAAGCCAGCTCCCAAGGCCCCTTCCCACGGATTCCGGCACGATCCCGAAATAGGCAAGGTCGCAGACGCCCTTGCCTGTTTCCTCGATCATGAAGAACCCTTGAGGCCAGCCGCGCTCGAACAGGGTGTAGAGGGACATCCTGTCGTCGGAAAGCCACTCTTCGATCCGCTCATGCTCCCAAGCGTGAATGTCCTCCCACGCATAGTCCCGTCCAACTGCGTCATAAAGCGCCAGAAACCACCAGACGGGCGGATCTTCCGACTTCAGGAGCGCAGCCGCTGACGAAGTTGGCGGCAGTCGCGGCCAGTCATGGTCCGGCCGAGACTCCATTTCGAGATAGGTAACCGTGTAGGAAATCCTGGCACCGGCCTTCTGGACGCTCATCCCGTGGCAACCTTCAGGTCGCCATACATGCCCCATTCGGCCCAGGAGCCGTCATAAAGGGCATGATGCCGATGCCCGATCCGTTCAAGTCCGAGATTCAGGATCGCGGCCGTCACACCGGACCCGCAGGTGGTGATGACCGGCCTCGACAGGTCCGCACCTGCGTCCTCGAACACGGACCTCAGCTCCGAAACGGACTTCATCGTTCCGTCATCGTTGAGCAGCGCCCGGTAATGGACGCAGGTCGAGCCGGGAATGTGTCCGGAACGCAGGCCCGCGCGCGGTTCAGGTTCCTCGCCCCGGAACCGTGCGGGCGTGCGGGCGTCAAGAATCTCGTGATCGTCCAGCTTCGATGCCGCCGCGACCTGGGTGACGTCCTTCACGAGCTGGTTCTGGCGGCTGACCGTGATATGCC
>VXPN01000445.1 GCA_009839535.1 Boseongicola sp. SB0662_bin_57
TCCACGCTGTCCTTGATCGTTGCGATCAGTGCGGCGCGGTTTGCCTGCACCTCGTCCAGTTCCATCTTGCCGATCTCGGCGCGAACGATGCCCGCGACAGTCGTGGATATCGCGCCGTCCACGTCACGGATGCGATACACTGTCCTTTCCGGCGCAGTGATCCGGTAGAAGACGCTGGTTTCGACCTGCACCAGCACGTTGTCCGCCGTGATCGCGTCCTGGCTGGCGGTGGGAAGCTGCCGCTCGAGAACCGAGATCCTGTGCTGAACCTTGTCAAGAAACGGCACGATCAAGTTTATGCCCGGACCAAGGACCGTGCGCAGACGCCCGAAGCGCTCGACCACATGCTTCTCCGACTGGGGCACGATTCGGATGCCGAGATAGACGCTGAGCAGTATGAATGCCGCCAGCAGCAGCACCGTGAGTGCGCCGCCGGACAAGGGGATGGTTTCAAGGATGTCCATTTTCGTTCCCTGGGTTTCGCCGCGTTTCCACGAAGCTATGCAGTTTGTGTCCCCGCGTCCAACGACATGGGAAGGCAGGCGAAAGAGGCCATGCACATACCATGGGCGTGTCAGGTCCTTCCGGTTTCCGGCCGCTTCGCGAGAAGTTCGGGTGCAGGCATGCCGCTACTACGGATCACGCCGCGACAAAAGAGCTTTCGCCCCGGACCTGCAATCCGTGCCGGAATGGTCCTGTCGCTGGTCACGGCAATTCGATATCTTCCGAACATGCCTGCGCTCTGCCGCGATTGCCTCACAAGGTTCGAGACCGGCCCCCGCTGCCCGGATTGCGGCCGGCCACGGATCATCGAGCATCCCGAGCTCTTCGAATTGCCGATCGCGCACATGGATTGCGACGCGTTTTACGCCAGCGTGGAGAAACGGGAAAACCCGGAACTGAACGACAAGCCCGTCATCATCGGCGGCGGCAAGCGGGGCGTGGTGTCGACGGCCTGCTACATTGCGCGCATCCGCGGTGTCCGGTCTGCCATGCCGATGTTCCAGGCGTTGAAGCTCTGCCCGGACGCCGTGGTGCTGAAAGGAAGAATGGCAGTCTATGTCGATGTCAGCCGCAAGATACGCGCGATGATGGAAGACCTGACGCCGGCGGTCGAGCCGCTTTCGCTGGATGAGGCGTTCATGGACCTGACCGGAACGGAGCGACTGCACGGCGATCCGCCGGCGGTCCTGCTCGCCGGCCTCGTGAAACGCATGGAGAACGAGCTCGGGCTCTCAGGCTCGATCGGCCTCAGCCACAACAAGTTCCTGGCCAAGGTGGCGTCCGACCGGGACAAGCCCCGGGGCTTCTCCGTGATCGGCCGCGCCGAAACGGCAAGCTTCCTGAGCGAGCAGCAGGTGAGTCTCATCTGGGGAGTCGGCCAGCAGGCGCAGGCATCCCTGGACAAGGCGGGCATACGGACGTTTTCCGACCTGCTTCGCTGGGAACGACGAGACCTGATCGCACGCTTCGGAGGCTTCGGCGAACGCCTCTACCACCTTGCGCGCGGAGAGGACCGCAGGCCCGTTTCGTCGAGAGCTCCGGTCAAGTCGATTTCGAACGAAACCACCTTCGGGGAAGACACCAAGGATCCCGGAATTCTTGACGGCCACATATGGCGTCTCGCCGAAAGGGTGTCGGACCGGGCAAAGGCCAGGGACCTGGCAGGGCGCACGGTCACGCTGAAGCTGAAGCGCGCCAATCACCGATTGCTGACGCGCCAGTCCGGCCTTCCGGAGCCGACGCAAATTGCGGACCGGATCTATCGCACTGCTCGGACACTCTTCGACCAGGTCGGCGATGAAGGCCCGTACCGGCTGCTCGGCGTCGGCCTTTCCCATCTCGAGACAGCGGCGGAAGCGGACACGGGAGGCGATCTCCTGGATCCGGGGTCACGCGTCCGGGCCGCGGCCGAACGTGCATCCGACAGGATACGCAAGAAGTTCGGGCCAGATGCCATCATGAAGGGACGATCCCTGCGTTGAATGCCGGCAGCGGGGTTTCGGGCTTGGCATGCAGCCAGGTTCAGGAAACCGTCGCACCGGGCAACGCTGCATCCGGGACCGGCACCCGCAGCAGCGCGTGCATGGCCAGGTGTCTCAATCGGTCAGTGGTGCTGGCCGAAGTCGCGGCCGAACCGACGTCCATCCAGACCATCCGCTCCGGACAGCCCGTTCATGCCCCTGCCAGTCCGCGATCTCCCGGCTCAAGGTCACAAGGCCGAGCTCTCCGCCAAGCCTGGCGCGATAGATCAGCATTCCCTCGGCAACGCGCATCACGTAGTTCCGCGTTTCGTTGTAGGGAATGTGCTCGATCCAGTCGACCATGTCGCTCCGCTTGGGATCGCCCAAGGAAACCGTCCAGCGGTCGGCGCGGCCCGGCCCGGCATTGTACGCCGCCGCGACCAGCACGACATTGCCCTCGTACCTTTCCAGCAGCTCGTCCAGATAGGCCGTTCCCAGCCGCGTGTTGTAGTACGTGTCCGAGAGCATCCGGTTGCTGCTGTATGGCATGTCCAGATATGCTGCGACCTCCTTGGCGGTATCGGGCATCAGCTGCATTATGCCCAACGCACCCACGCGACTCCGCACGGCGGGGTCGAATTCGCTTTCCTGCCTCGTGATGGCCAGCACGAGTTCCCTCGGTATCGGGAAATTGGAGAC
>VXPN01000552.1:0-1164 GCA_009839535.1 Boseongicola sp. SB0662_bin_57
AGGGCCAGGATCTCGCCTTCATGGACGTTGAAGGTCACGTCCTGGACGATGTAGCTTTCGCCGTAGAAGCTCTCGATGTTCCAGACGCTCAGGTAGGCTGGCGCCGTCGAGGCTTGGTTGGCGTGCTTGTTGAAGGCTTGATCTTCGGGCATTTTCGTCTCCCTCCCGGGCGGGTTTGGCGTGTCTTGGGCGGCAATGGCGACGCAATCCGCCGCCGCTAGTTCTGGCTCTCTCCCAGATAGGCTTCCTGAACCTTCGGGTTGCCCTTGATGTTGTCCGGCGTGTCCTCGACCAGCGGCGTGCCCTGCGCCAGGACCGTGATCCGCTCTGCTAGGCTGAACACGACGTGCATGTCGTGCTCAATGATCACCATGGTGATGTCGCGCTTGCTGTTGATTTCCTTGAGGAGGTCGATCGTGTTGTTGGTGTCGGCGCGGGCCATGCCGGCCGTCGGCTCGTCGAGCAGCAAAAGACGCGGCTCCTGCACCAGGCACATCGCCATTTCGAGCCGACGCTTGTCGCCCCGGCTGAGCGACGCGGCGTGCGCGTCCCGCTGGCCTGCCATGCTGACATCCGCGAGGATCGCGTCGGACTTGTCGATGAGTTCCGCTTCGTGGGCGAACTGCTCGAAGGCGTGCATCCGGAACGCGCCGTCGCGCTTGGCGAAACACGGGATCATGATGTTCTCCAGGACCGTGAGATCGCCGAAGATCTCGGGAGTCTGGAACACGCGGCTGATGCCCATCTGGTTGATCTCGTGCGGCCTGCGTCCGAGCACCGACTGGCCATCGAACATGACCGATCCGGAATCCGGCATGAGCTTGCCCACGAGGCAGTTGAGCAATGTCGACTTTCCGGCGCCGTTCGGGCCAATGATGGCGTGGACCGAGTTTTCCTGCACGGAGAGGTTCACCTCCGACAGCGCGGCGAGGCCACCGAAGCGCTTGTTGACGCCCTTGACTTCAAGAATTGCCATTTTCCCAAATCCTCATTCCGCAGAGACGTTCGCCGCGTCGGCAGCCTTTTCGCGCTTCATCAGGCGGCGGACGGCACGTTCAACGCGCTGCCCGCCCTCGACCAGCCCGCCAGGCAGGAAAATGACCACGAGCATGAAGAGAATGCCCAGCGTCAGATGCCAGCCCTTGCCGATGAACGGGTGGACGA
>VXPN01000552.1:1264-2654 GCA_009839535.1 Boseongicola sp. SB0662_bin_57
CGGAAGAGCCTGATCGCGAAGTAGAAGGCCAGGATCATCATGATCGCGCAGAAATAGTAGGCCACGTTGAACTGGAATTCCCAAGCTCCGACACCGAGCTTGTAGGTCGAGCCCATGGACAGCCCGAAGAGGTGCGGAAAGTCCGGCAGGCTCTCGCGATGGAACAGTTGCAGGTCGTTCGCGTAGACCTGCAGCCCGGTTTCCCCGTTCGTCAGGTTGAACTTCGGGTTTGACAGCACGGAGTAGGCCAGCGCGAAGCTCATCTGCGCAAAGGCCAGCGTCAGGATCGAGAAGTAGATCCCGGAACGCCGGAGCGACACGTAGCCGATCAGGACGGCGAAGATGCCCGAGACGATGACGGCCAGGACCAGCGCCGGCAGCACGTTGTAGGTGAAGAGCTTGTAGATCCAGACCGCAGAGTAGGATCCGATCCCGAGAAACGCTGCATGACCGAAGGAAAGGTAGCCGGTCAGGCCGAACAGGATGTTGAACCCGATGGCGAAGATGCCGAAGACGACGAACCTCTGCATCAGGTCCGGATAGCCCGCGTTGAACTGTGCCAGAGCGGTCTCGCTCGGAAACGGATTGAGCAGAAGCGGCGCCAGGACCGTGAGGACGACGATGACCAGGAGAAGCGACGTGTCTTTCTTGTTCAGGCCCAGCATTTTCTTACTCCTCCATCACGCCTTTGCGGCCCATGAGCCCGCGCGGGCGGGTCAGAAGCACGATGATCGCGACCACGTAGATGATGACCTGGTTGATGCCCGGGATTGTCGTCGTGGCCCAGGTCGTCGAGGCGAAGCTCTCCAGGATGCCGAGCAGGAACCCGGCGAGGACGGCGCCCGGAAGGGACCCCATGCCGCCAACGACCACCACGACGAAGCTGAGAACCAGGAAGTCCATGCCCATGTGGTAGTTCGGCGGGTTGATCGGGGTGTACATCACGCCCGCGAGCCCTGCGACCGCGGCGGCGATGCCGAACATCATGGTGAAGCGCTTGTCGATGTTGATGCCGAGCATGCTCACCGTCTCGCGGTCAGCCATGCCCGCGCGCACCACCATGCCGAAGGTCGTGAACTGCAGGAAGGCGAAGACGGCCCCGATGATCGCGATGGCGAACACGAAATAGATCATCCTCCAGTACGGATAGATGATGGCGTTCGGATCGAAGCCGAACAGCACGCCGAAGTCGAACGCGCCCGCCAGCGAGGAGGGGGCGGGGGTCGGGATCGGATTGGCGCCGTAGAAGTACTTGATGACTTCCTGCAACACGATCGCCAGGCCGAAGGTCACCAGGATCTGGTCGGCATGCGGGCGCTTGTAGAAGTGCTTGATCAGGCCGCGCTCCATGATGACGCCCACCGCGATCATGACGGGTATGGCGAACAGG
>VXPN01000298.1 GCA_009839535.1 Boseongicola sp. SB0662_bin_57
CCTGGACCGTCGTGAACTGGGCGAACGAGCCGTCCGGGGTCTCGTATCCCCAGATCCTCTGGCTCGGGGAGTACATCGGGTCGCCGCCGTTGCAGTGCTCGTCGTCACCGTCGTCCTGGTTGCAATGGATGACGACCTCGTCACCGACCTTCCAGTTCCTGACACGGTCCCCGACGGCCCAGACGATGCCCGAGGCGTCGGAGCCGGCGATGTGGTATTCGGCCCCGTGAACGTCGAAGGGGCTGATCGGAATGCCGAGGCCGGCCCAGACTCCGTTGTAGTTGACGCCAGCGGCCATCACGAGAACGACAACCTCGCTGCTGCCGGGCTTGCGGACATCGACCACCTCCAGCTGGAACGACCGGTCCGGCTCGCCATGCCGCTCGCGGCGAATCGCCCAGGCGTGCATCCTTGCGGGCACGTGGGCCATGGGCGGGAATTCTCCCAGCTCGTAGAGATCCCTGCCCGTTGCCGATGCCGTGTCCGCGCCCATCTTGTCCAAAGCCATCCCGCGTTGCTCCTTCCATGTGACGCCGCAATGCAGAATCACAGATTCGACCCCAAGTCGATCATTCCGGCGCGCAACATTCAATATGTTTTAACCAAAAAATTGAAATTTTATTACTTCAAATCTTGCCAAAGAGACAGTTTCAGGGCAGTATCGCACGCAGAAGCGGGTGCACGACGGAAGATCCCAAAGTCCTGAATGCCGTCGCCGCACCCGGAATACGCTGCAACGCGGCGTATTGACAGAGACAGTTTGTTACGCTTTATTGCCATGTGCCGCAATTTTGTTGCTCTTCGGGAGATGCCCATGACCGCAGACAGACCCTGGCTCTTCAGGACATATGCCGGGCATTCGACGGCCCAGGCCTCGAACGCGCTCTTCCGCGACAACCTCTCCAGGGGCCAGACCGGCCTCTCGGTCGCCTTCGACCTGCCGACGCAGACGGGCTATGACAGCGACCACGAACTGGCGCAGGGCGAGGTGGGCAAGGTCGGGGTGCCGATCTCGCACCTGGGCGACATGCGGCTTCTCTTCGACGGGATCCCGCTGGAAGGGATGAACACGTCGATGACGATCAACGCCACGGCGCCGTGGCTGCTCGCCCTCTACATCGCCGTAGCCGAGGAGCAGGGCGCGGACATCTCCAGGCTCAAGGGCACGGTCCAGAACGACATCATCAAGGAATACCTCTCGCGCGGCACCTACATCTGCCCTCCCGCGTCCAGCCTTCGCATGGTCACCGACGTCGCGGCCTACACGGGCAGGCACATCCCCGGCTGGAACCCGGTGAACGTCTGTTCCTATCACCTGCAGGAGGCAGGTGCGACGCCCGAGCTGGAGCTGGCTTACGCGCTGGCGACGGCACAGGCCGTGCTCGACGATCTCAGGGCCAAGGTGCCGGCGGAAGATTTCCCGGCCATGGTCGGACGCATCTCCTTCTTCGTGAATGCCGGCATTCGCTTCGTGACCGAGATGTGCAAGATGCGCGCCTTCTCGGAACTCTGGGACGAGATCTGCCGCGAGCGCTACGGGGTCGAGGATCCGAAGTACCGCCGCTTCCGCTACGGCGTCCAGGTCAACTCGCTCGGCCTGACGGAGCAGCAGCCCGAAAACAACGTCTATCGCATCCTGCTTGAAATGCTTGCGGTCACGCTGTCGCGGAACGCCCGCGCCCGCGCGGTGCAGCTGCCGGCCTGGAACGAGGCGTTCGGACTGCCGCGTCCGTGGGACCAGCAGTGGTCGCTGCGCATGCAGCAGATCCTTGCCTACGAGACGGACCTCCTGGAGTTCGGCGACCTGTTCGACGGCAACCCGGTCGTCGAGGCGAAGGTCGAGGAACTGAAGGACTGCGCCCGGAACAAGCTAGTCCACATCGATGCCGCTGGCGGCGCCGTCGAGGCGATAGAGTACATGAAGTGCCGCCTGGTCAGCGCGAACTCGGAGCGGATCGCCAGGGTCGAGTCCGGCGAGACGGTCGTCGTGGGCGTCAACAGGTACGAAGAGGGTGAGGAGTCGCCCCTGCCGTCCGGGGCCGAGGCCATAACCGTGATCGACCAAAGCGCCGAGGCGGAACAGACGGCGCGCCTGGAGGCCTGGCGCGAGAGTCGTGACGACTCGGCCGTGACGGAAGCGCTCAAGGAGCTGCGCGACGCGTGCGGATCGGACAGGAACGTCATGCCCGCCTCCATCAAGGCCGCCAAGGCAGGCGCCACGACGGGCGAGTGGGGAGACGTCGTCCGCGCGGCCTTCGGCCAGTACCGCGCTCCGACCGGCGTCACGGCATCGCCGTCCAACCGGACGGAGGGCCTGGACGACATAAGGCAGGCCGTCGATGCGGTGTCCACCAGGCTCGGCGAACGCCTGAATTTCCTGATCGCGAAACCCGGCCTCGACGGCCATTCGAACGGGGCCGAGCAGATCGCCGTCCGCGCCCGCGACGTCGGCATGCACATAACCTACGACGGCATCCGCTTCACGCCGTCGGAAATCGTCGCCGCCGCCAGGGACTCCGGCGCCCATGTCATCGGCCTGTCGATCCTGTCCGGATCCCACTTGCAGCTGATCAGGGAGACCCTCGTGGAGATGCGGTGCGCCGGTCTCGGCGACGTGCCGGTGGTCGTGGGCGGCATCATTCCCGA